>DUGL01000047.1 GCA_013331415.1 Methanoregulaceae archaeon
TACTGTGCAAGTACCGCGTCATACGCGCCGGCATCGATCGCCTGGAGGATCTCCCTCGGGCGTTTGCCGTCAACGTTAACACCCATCGAGAGACATGTCCCGACAACCTCCTTGACCGCGTTTTTCAGGTCATAGGAGAGCATGTCGTCTGCCTTCATACGGGCGATTCTGACTGCGGCCTGCATCGGCAAGTCGCCAACCACGTTCAGGTTGGGCTCAGGGGATCCCTTCTCGATATTAACCTCTTTCTTGATGAGAGCCGTCGTGGGCGGTATGCCCACGGTGACCGTGAAGTTCTTTTTGTCGTCAACCTCGATCGTGACCGGCACCTGCATGCCATTGAATTCCGAGGTCTTCTTGTTGATCTCGTCGACGACTGCCTTCACGTTGATACCGAGTGGTCCGAGTGCGGGTCCGATTGGCGGACCGGCGGTTGCCTTGCCTCCGGATACGAGTACCTCGACCACGTCTGCCATGGTATCACCATGCTGTCCCGCTGAAACGGTTTCAGCGTGGGTTAAAAAAGGTAGACGCAGAGGGACTTAAAGGTTATAGCCGGGGCGGTCCGGGCGGTCAGGGGGAATCGCCGCGGTCGACAACCCTGACATTATCCCCTCTCACGGTGATGGGGATGGGGAGGACACTCTCGTACAGTTCGACCGTAATCTCTTCTTTTCCAGCGTCGATCCGTTTTACGACCGCTTTCTCGCCTTTGAACGGGCCTGCGATCAGTTCGACGATGGTCCCTTCCAGTATACCGCTCACGACCGGTTTTGGCACGAGGAAGTGCGCTACTTCGGCGAGGGTGGTCTCCCCCCTGACCACGGTGCGCGCATGCGCAACTTTCTCCGCGAGCTGCTCGATCCGGGCAAGGCTCTCGGGTGTCTCGACGAGCACGTATCCCTTGAGCTCATCAGGTACGATGATGGCAACCACCTTCACATCCGTTGCGCCCGTCTCGATGGCTTTCTTTATATTGTCGGCAACGGTTCGTTCCTGCTTGGAAGTGGTCTTTATGGCAAAAACACGGTTGGTGAATTCGTCCATGGCGATCAGGTCAGAGGTATCATGCCGATGTAGATCAGGAACCCGAACAGGCCGACGATCAGGATGCCAGCTGCAGCAACCAGTGCAATCTTCTTGAATTCGTCTCGTGTCGGTGTTCGTGCCAGCTTGAGGATCCGCCAGTACTTGCGGAACAGTTCCTCGTTGATGTCAAATTTGATATCGGGTTTTGCAATCTCCATGGTGTATCACTTCAGAAAATCTATCTCAAACTGTTTCTGAACTTTGGGGGTTATCTTCTCGTTCCTTCCATATATTTGTGGCGACCGGACACCGGTCACCACGAGCATGGTCCGCATCCTGCACTGCATGGAGGGATCGACCTGGGCTCCCCAGATGATCCGCGCGCCGGGATCGATCCGGTTATAGACTTCCTGGATAACCCCCTCCGCCTCCGACATCGTCATGTCGGGGCCCCCGATCACGTTGACGAGTGCCGCCGTTGCACCGGATATATCGACATCGAGGAGCGGGGAGCGAATCGCTTTCTTGACCGAGTCGGCAGCCTTGTCCTCGGAGTCGCTCTCGCCGACCCCGATCATTGCCACCCCGCCACGTTCCATCACGGTTCGCACATCGGCAAAATCAAGGTTCACGAGCCCGGGCATGGTGATCAGCTCGGTGATGCCCTTGACCGCCCGCATCAGGACTTCATCGGCCACCTTGAACGCAGCCGTGAGCGGGAGTCGGGGTACAACCTCGAGCAGGCGGTCATTTGGCACGACAATGACGGTATCCGCAACATCACGGAGTCGTTCGAGCCCGGCCTCGGCATTCTCCATCCGTATTGCACCCTCGGCAGTGAACGGCAGGGTGACGATGGCGATGGTGAGTGCCCCCTCGTCCCGCGCAGCCTTGGCAACGATGGGAGCTGCACCGGTACCGGTACCTCCGCCGAGCCCGACGGTGATAAAGACCATGTCGGAGCCGGACACGATCCGCTTGATATCCTGGTCATTCTCCAGTGCCGCTTCCTCGCCGATCTGGGGGATCGAGCCGGCACCGAGCCCCCGTGTCCGCTGGCGCCCGATGAGGAGACGGTGGTCAGCCTGGGTACGGGCAAGGTGCTGGGCATCGGTGTTCATGGCAACCAGGTTTGCCCCGTGGATACCCTCCTCCTTCATCCGGGAGATGGTGTTTGAACCGCTCCCCCCACACCCTATCACCGTGATCTCAGTCTTGAGATCCCTCAGTATCTGGTCAAGGTCCTCGTTCTCAGAGAGGACCGTTGCCGGCTCAGTACTCACCTTGGTCAGCGCTTCTTCGACTATCGATCTCATATCAGTTTCTCCAATCCCGGGATGCGGATACAGGTAACCCTGCTGATGCGGACCATGTCCGGGGTGATCTCACGGCCATTGACGGCCACCACATTGCCCTTCATCAACTCCCCATAGAGAGGTCCGGGGGGGATGCCCAGGTTGCGCGCTTTTTCCGGGTCAAACCCTGTCCTCCGGATAATGAGCCGATCGCCTTCAATCGCCGTGGTTTCTCCACTACATATGGTTGTAACGCATAAGCTTATTAAATCATTGAGGATATCCGGAGGGTTCTCCTCCGTCGTGATAAATTCCGGAAGGACCGGGATCCCCCCGCATGAGAAGAATGCGATTGGCAGGTGGTCAAGTGCAGCCCGGAATCCGGCAGGGTCGACCCGGAGCGTCTCGGCAAGCAGATCTGCCGGGAGCGCGATCTGGCAGGGAACCCCCTCCCTGAGCGCCCCGGAGATGGAGACGGATGATCCCCGGCACACCTGCTGTGCAATGCTGCGGATCTCGTTCCAGAGGGAGAGGCTGATATGCCGGAGCTGGAGGATCTCGGTCTCTGACAGCCGGTATATGCCGAGCCCGGCAGCAAGCGCATCGATGTGATCCAGTTCGCCTGGTGACAGGGCCTTCCGGTCAACATACACGGCAGCGGCAGCGCTCTTCGTTACCAGGGCAGCCAGCATCTCCCGGTCGAGCGAGGACGCATACCGGCTGTGCACGATGTGCCCGAAGGCAGCCCGTGACTGGAGGGAGATCCCGGTCTCCCTCCGTGCATAGTGGGTCCCCCCGATACCGGTGAGGTTCAGGGTTTCGGCTGGCTCTGCCTCGAGCAGGCTCTGTGCCACAGCATGGCCTGCCCGGGCATCCGTCCATTCCTCCTCCGTGCTCCCGATCTCAACGAAGAACGAGGGTGTATCGAGTTCGGTCGGACCGTGGTGGGTCACCTCGTAGGATACGCGGTAACCCGGGGGAGCATGGCGGGAGAGGCCACAGAGGACCGCGTGCATCCATGCCGGCGATGCGACCGCCAGGGAACCCGCGACGCCCCCGAGCTCTGCCGTTCCGATATTGCCGGTGACATGGACGGTCAGCACCCTGGCCGGCCGGGTGCTGGCGTGCCGGGAGAGGAAGATGATCAGGTCTGCAGAGAGTTTTCGGTCGATATGGTCCTGGAATATCAGCCGCTCCGGGGCCTCAAAGAATGTGAGCTCGTGCTGCTCAAGGGGGAACGGAGATCGACCTTCAGGATCGGCGAGGATGGCATCGATGACCGCACGGATGTTCCTCCCTGCCGGGTCCAGACCCGAGTGGACGAGTGCTATCTTCAGGGTGCATCCTTCCTTCCAGGGGACATCATGGTAAACCCTATTTCTTTTCCCACACAGTATTGTACCTATGGATGACGAGAAGATACGTGCTGCATTCGAGAAGGAAGGGATCACGACCGATATCAAGTGCCCCGAGGCATTTGCCATTGCCGAGAAATATGGGGTATCAAAAACCGAGATTGCCCGCTACTGCAATACCCACGGGGTGAAGATCCGGGCCTGCCAGCTGGGCTGCTTCAAATGAGTTATTTTTTAACCACGGTGCCCGTTGAGGTGGCCGTTTCGTCAGCACGCTCCATCGGGGTGCTGATGCCAGCAGAAGAGGTCCCGCTGGCCACTGCCCATGGGCGTATCCTTGCGGCCGATATCGCAGCTGATATCGATATCCCGGGGTTCAACCGTTCCTCGGTGGACGGGTACGCGGTCAGGTCCCGGGATACGATCGGCGCCTCCGAGTCCCTTCCCGCACTGCTCCACCTCGCCGGCATGGTTGCCATGGGAGGTGACGC
>DUGL01000182.1:0-2447 GCA_013331415.1 Methanoregulaceae archaeon
GTCTTCATCCCGAGCACGATCCCGGGTTCCACCTCTTCCATCCAGAGGTCCCGGGACCGCTGGAGCTGGTGGAAGCGTTCGATCCGCTCCTTTGCCCGCGTCAGGCTCTCCACGATCTTCGCATCCACCGCATCGTATGCCGCTCTCCGCTCCTCATCAGTGACGGCGATCTCCCTGAGCTCGACGTGGCGCGAGAGCTGGCGGAGTGCGGTGTCCCCGTCACTCCCGACACGGCGGATGATGTCCGTGACCGTGGCCCGGGCCTCCTCCAGGCTCGATCTCCTGCCTGCAATCCAGGCATCGACCTCCACTGCCTTCCACATAGTGGCTATTCTATCGGGCGGGAACGATGTTAATGTTTCTCCAGTCCGCCACCGTTCCCGGGAATCACGGGTANNTGGAGGGCGGCCGGTGCAGGGACCGGGAGGTACGGTGCGGTGCTTGCTGCACAGTCCGGGGATGATCATGGGGGAGGAGGGAGAAATGAGGAGAATCAGAGAGCACTTGGTAATGGCAGATGAGAGGGAGAGTGAGAAAGGGAGGGCCCCGGGAAGACAGGACGATGCAGGGGAGGCGGGATGAGAGAAGGGAGAGATGGCGGAGGGGTCACTCTGGCGAGGTATATCTCTCGGGGAGGTGAGACGACCGGAGTGCTGTCTCAGGATACGTTCAGCCGGTCGTTCTCCCGGATCGAAAGGTTTGTCGTCTCCGCTTCCCCAGTGACACAGGATGACGTTTCCGTCCGGACACCAGGGAATCTCCCGCGCCTTCATCCTCCTGGTCTTCTGCTTTCTCCTGGTCATCGCCCTGAAGATGACCGCGTACCTTGTCACCATCCTCGTGGTCTCCCTCGTCCTTGCTATGCTCACCTATCCGCTCATGGAACGCCTCCGGAAGAAGGGGTTATCAGACATCCTCGCGGTGTCGGTCGTGACCGGGATTGCCTTTCTCCTCATCCTCATCCTGGTAGCCCTGACGGTCTTTGGGTTCAGCACCCTGGTAAAAGACCTCCCCCTGTACCAGGTCGAGCTCACCCAGCGTATCGGAGAGATCGAAGGAACCCTCACCGGTTTTGGTTTCTCCGGTGTCCTTGCAACGGCTCCGACTCCTGACCTGAAATACGTGGCAGACCTGGTCGTCTCATCGGTGACTGGCATCGGCGACCTGATCCTGTACCTCTTCTTTATCGGGGTAACGACCTTCTTCCTGCTGCTCGAGCTCCCCCGCCTGCCGGAGCGGCTGAAGAAGATTCCCGCGCTCAAGGACGGGAAGGTCTCCGAGCTCTCCCGGATGAGCCAGTACATGATCGGGTTCGTGGTTGTCCGGACCGAGGCGAATGCTGTCCATGGATTGCTCTTTGGCGGCACCCTCTTCCTGATGGGGGTCCATGCCGCCCTCCTCTGGGGGGTTCTGACCTTTTTCCTCGGCTACATCCCGTACATCGGGCTGATCCTTGCATCACTCCCTGCCATCTTCTTTGCCTGGCTCCAGTTCGGGTGGTGGGGAGCAGCGGCGGTCATCGCACTGGTCTGCATCCTCAACCTTGTCGTAGAGAACCCGGTCTTCTCCTACTTAGCCGCACGGAAGTTCCAGATGCCTGCCCTCGTGGTGGTCCTCTCGGTAATCATATGGGGATGGATCCTTGGTATCGCCGGGATGATCTTTGCCGTCCCGATCACGCTCGGTATCCTGATCCTGTTCCAGTGCAGCGATGAGCTGGCCTGGGTGAATACCCTGCTCGGGGTCGACCAGCTCTTTGTAAAAGACCCTGGCCAGGAACCCCCCCGGGGATGAACTGCTCCAGGCGGGCTCCCAGGAACTCTTTTTTAGTGAATCAGGCAGGGANNACGGGCCTGATTCAATGCAGTGGGTGGTTCGGACGCCGGGCAGCCCCTGGTTACCCAGGGTCACCATTGAACCAGTGGTTGCCCGGGACCGCAGGAGTATTCGTGGTCCGGAAGGGAGATCCCAGCTCCCTGGAAAGAAGCAGCTGATTCACCTTCTTCTGCCGGAAACCCATGGACAGGTCTGTGGCACCATGGAGTCCAGCGGGTTCCTGGGAGCGGGAGGCACCGGTTTCCCCACCCTCTTTCAGGAAACCCACGAAGAGTACCAGAGCACCCGGCAATCACGCGGGCTCCCGGGCAGGACCGTTGGCCCCTCCCGTCAGGCGGGTTTCCGGAGCAGGAAGACCTGGTACCCGTACTGGTCTGCATACTCCCGGAACAGGGCAACCTCTTTCCTGGTCATGGCGAGTATGGTCGTGGCATCGGGGTTATCGGCGTACTGATCCCCTATCAAATTCATCTTTGCCTCGAGCGGTTCGTAGAACTCATTCCACCATGCGTCACCAGGGAGCCTGAAGCTCCCGATGATCCCGTACCCGGCATCCCGTATGATCCGTTCGCATTCCCGGACGGTGGTCATGGGCGGGTACTGCTCCTGCA
>DUGL01000182.1:2475-3663 GCA_013331415.1 Methanoregulaceae archaeon
TCCAGTACCGGAGACCCTTCTCAAAGCCCATGATGAAGACCGACCCTTCGGACCAGATGAGATCAAAAGATTCCGGGGGGAAGGGGAGATCGTCCATTGAGGCGCGACACGTCGTGATCCGGTCTCCAGCACCCGCCTCCCCTGCTTTCCGCGTGAGGTCGTCAAGGAAGGGCTGGTGGATATCAAGGGCGGTGATCCTGCAGCGTGGGCACCGGCGGGCGATGGCAAGGGTCTGCATTCCCACCCCGCACCCGATATCGAGGACCCGGGCATTCGCGGGCGGAGAGAGCAGGTCAAACATACGGTTCGTGCATGCATCGCTCCCGGGGCCCTGCCGGGGGAGTCCTTCGAAGAGGGTGAATATGAATGAGATATCCATGGCAGATCTTTCAGATCAACAGGCTTATCAGTCTTTATGCAGAACCCGGAATCATATGAAACGGGTCTTTATTATCCTGCTCCTGTTCCTTGCCGCGCTGCTCTGCGGGTGTACAGGAGTCCCGCCGCAGGACCAGCCTGCCACGAACGGTATCCCGGACCTGACCGGGAGGTGGTCCGGTACGATGATCGGTTTTGAACAGGGCACGGGATACACCGATTATTCAGGTGCGATGATGTTCATTGACGTGACCGAGCAGCAGGGGCGTATCTTCTCTGGCACCTTCTCGTATGGATCCCCCTGGGAGAACGATCCTCCTCAAGAGTTTGCCGGCGTGATCGACCGTAACGGCAGGACGCTTACGGTTGTCGAACAGGATGGGGGATACTCCTCTGGCATGATCGTGAGCGAGAACGAGATAGAACTGGTTTACGCCGAAAGCGGTGGAAACTTCTCCATCGCTATCGACACCCTGAGGAGGAGCTAGGAGGCTCTTCGTTTTTTTATGGAGGTGAGGATGATGAAGATAGCAGAGTATCTGGGGGGAACGCCTCCCCACACCGCCCCACGGGATACGCACCGCCGGCCCCGGAGGGCGCCCTGGCTGCGGTTCAGTGATCAGTCCCGGGAGCGGTAAAGAACGAAGTTGCCATTTTACCCACAGTAAACAGCGAGGAGGCAGGCAGGTGGACTCTCCTCACCTCTTTTCGTCAGGAAAATGTTCCCGGTGCCCTGACGTGATCAGAGAACATCCCTGCCGCTCCCTGCCATATTCCGGATCTGCAGATAGCGGGGTTTTCAGGTCCCGG
>DUGL01000026.1:0-11459 GCA_013331415.1 Methanoregulaceae archaeon
TGGCAACCGGCGTTGGTCCCGGTCCCGTCATCTGGTAGTCAGGATGGAACGCCGTGAAATGGACCGGGGTATCCGGGCCAAGGTGCTCCAGAACCCAGCTGATGAGTGCCTCCGTCTCTTCAGGCGAGTCATTCAGGCCGGGGATCATGAGGTTGACGACCTCGATGTGCATCCCGAGCTCCCGGGCGAGGATGGTCGCATCGAGCACCGGCTGGAGGTGAGCACCGCAGACCTTCCGGTAGAATTCATCGGTAAAGGCCTTGATATCGACCCGGAACGCATCGAGCATGCCGGCAAGTTCCCGCAACGCATCTTCCGTGATATACCCGTTCGTCACGTAGACCGTCCCGAGGCCGGCCTTCTTTGCAAGGGTTCCCATCTCGAGGGGATACTCGTGCCAGATAGTGGGCTCGTTATAGGTCCACGAGATACTGGCACACTGCCGTGCCTGTGCCCTCCGGACACCTTCCTCAGGGGAGAGGTCGGTGAGCGCAACCCGATCCGCGCCCTGCCGCGAGATATGCCAGTTCTGGCAGTGCTCGCACCGGAAGTTGCACCCGACACTCCCGAGCGAGTAGGAGCGCGTCCCGGGAAGGTAGTGGAACAGGGGCTTCTTCTCGATGGGGTCGACTGCCTCTGCGCTCACCTTCCCAAAGGTGGTCGCATACAGGGTCCCCCCCCGGTTCACCCGGACCCCGCAGATCCCGTGCTTCCCTTCCTGGATGTGGCACCGGTGGTTGCAGAGCGAACAGTCTGCGGCGAGCCCCTCACCTTTCCGGTACTGCCGCGCCTCGCGCCATTCCTCCATCAAGAGGAGAATAACCAGGCTTTCACAGATAAACGTGCCGGTGTGCCGTATCACGCATCCGTGTCATGCTGGTCCCCGGGACCCGGTCCGGCCTCCTCGATAACGAATGCACCCACGTAGCCGCAGCGTTTGCACCGGTGAATCTCCCCGATATACCCGCCGGCAACCCGGTAGATATCCCGGCTCATGCAGACCGGACAGCGAATCATCGTGAATACGTATATGTAGCATATCAAGAAACCATTGGGTAGCATGAAGAAGGTCGTCGTCTCGCTTGGAGGGTCCGTGCTCATCCCCTCGCTCCCGGAGCACCGGCTCGCCGCCTATGCATCGGTACTCAGACGAATCGCAGGACACGCCGCGCTCTCGGTGGTTGTTGGCGGCGGGGGGGAGGCCAGGAAGTACATCGCCGCAGCACGGGACCTCGGGCTTGACGAAGCCTTCGCCGATGAGATCGGGATCATGGTGACACGGCTGAACGCGATGCTCCTCGCAGGGGCACTGGGTGACGCTGCATACCCGGTGGTTGCCACGAGCCAGGCAGAGGCATGTGCATACGGGGCATCCGGAAAAATCGTGGTCATGGGAGGGATAACCCCCGCACAGACCACCGATGCCGTGGCTGCTGTCCTCGCCGAACGGAGCGGGGCTGCCCTGATGGTCAACCTCACCTCGGTGGATGGCATCTATACCGCGGACCCGCGGACGGACCCGGCTGCACGACGGCTCGAACGGCTTACCCCGGCAGAGCTCAGGGAGATCGTGGGGACCGGGTCGCTTCGCGCCGGTGCGAACATGGTCATCGATATGGTCGCAGCCAGGGTTATCGAGCGAAGCGGCATCCCGCTGCTCGTCATTGACGGCAGGGATCCCCTCCATCTCGAGCGTGCGCTCCTCACCGGGAAGTACCAGGGAAGCCTCGTCAGTGAAGGAGGAAGAGACCCCCTCCCGATCGCGTGAAAGCACTCCCACAGGTAACTATTTTTGTCCTCTCCTCCAACTCTTATCCTCATACCCGGGGTAGTAGGGTAGCCTGGTCCATCCTAGAGCGTTTGGGACGCTTTGACGGCAGTTCGAATCTGCCCTACCCCATCCTGTACCGTGCTCATTTTATGGATCCGGATCCCAGAGCCTGAGCATGGACCAGCAGACAGCCCGCCGGATCATTGCCATTCTTGCGAAGCGGTATCCCGACTATGGTTCACACGGGCATGCTGCTGCACCACCCTTCGAGGTGCTCATCACGACCATCCTCTCTGCGCAGACCACTGATGCATCGGTGGACACCGTCCGGGAGCGGCTTTTCGCCCGGTATCCCAACGCAGGGGCACTTGCCGGAGCTGCGCTGCCTGATGTCGAGGAGATCATCTTCCGCACAGGTTTTTTCCATGTGAAGGCACGGCATATCATCGCCGCCTCCCGGGCACTCCTCGAACGGTTCTCGGGAACGGTGCCCGCCACGATGGATGAACTCCTCACGATCCCGGGGGTCGGGAGGAAGACGGCAAACATCGTCCTCAGCCATGCGTTTGGGAAAAACGAGGGGGTGGCCGTGGATACCCACGTCTTCCGGCTCGCGGGACGGATCGGATTTTCCGGATCAAAGGATGCTGCCGGCAGAGAGAGAGACCTGATGGGCCTGTTCCCTCCCCGCCAGTGGGGGGACCTCACGGATATCCTGATCGCCCACGGGAGGAGGACCTGCACAGCGCGAAAACCCGATTGTGCAACCTGCCCCATCACCCGGTGGTGCCGGTATTACCAGGACGTGATCCTCCCCGATAACGAGGGAGGAGAACACATCTCACCCCCACAGGGGAGACGGGTCAGAACCCGAGCACCGCGCGATACAGGAGAAACGTAAGGAAGGCAAAGCCGGCGGTGAGTGGGATGGTGAGCACCCAGGCAACCACAATACGGCGCACCATCCCCCACTTGACCGCAGAATACCCGCGGGTTGCCCCCACACCCATGATGGACCCGCTGATGGCATGCGTGGTAGAGACCGGCACCCCGAATGCCGTGACAAAGGCAAGTACGATACCCCCTCCTGTCTCTGCACAGAAGCCCTGGTAGGGGCGGAGCCTCGTGATCTTGGTGCCCATCGTCTCGACCACCCGCCATCCGCCGAGGAATGTACCGAGTGCTATTGCCAGGCCGGAGATGATGATCACCCAGGCCGGGACGATGAACTCGGTCAGGATGCCGGCCGCCACCAGGAGCGCGGTGATGATACCCATCGCATTCTGGGCGTCGTTGCTGCCATGCCCGACGCTGTAGAAGGCAGCTGAGAGGAGCTGGAGTCTGCGAAAGAGCGGGTTCATGGTTCTGCTCGCAGCATTGCGGAAAAACCGTATGACTCCCATCCCGATGATGTATGCGGCGATCATGCCGAGTATCGGGGAGACGACGATGAAGATGATGATTGCAAGGATGCCGGTGATTGGGAGGAGGCCGGTTATCACCCCTGCGGGGATGATGACCGCGATGCCGCACAGTGCCCCAAGAACGGCATATATCATCCATCCATCCTCGTTCTTGTGCCTGGCCGCCATCACGAAGATGAAGGCCCCGCCGACCCCTCCAACGAGGATGAAGAGGATTGTATGGAGAACGAGGGCAGAAGATGGCCATAATATCGCGCTGAGACCTGCAAATGCCAGCGCTGAACCCATCAGGCCCCCGACGAGGGCGTGGCTGGCCGAGATGGGTATCCCGGCCCATGACGAGATGAAGATCCAGGATACCGATGCAACCAGGCCGAGCATGATGACATCGGTTGTCAGGAATCCCGAATCGACGATCCCCTTCCCGATGGTCTTTGCCACGACCGTGGTGAAGATGAACGGTCCCACCATGTTGAAGAACGCAGCCATGCCAACGGCCTGGAGCGGTGTCAGCACCCGGGTTGCAACCACGGTCGCGATGGAATTGGCCGCATCATTGAGACCGTTGACAAAATTGAAGAGGAGGGCAAGGAGGATCCCGATGATGACCACGGCTTCCATGGTGGATCATGAATGCCGGATAGCGATATCCGAGAGGACATTCGCCACGTCCTCGCACTTGTCGGTGGCGAGCTCGAGGTATTCGTAGATATCCTTCTTCTTGATGATCGCGAGGGCATCGGTACTCTTGAAGAGTTCATTGATGGCATGGTTGAGCACATCATCGGCAAGGTTCTCGAGCCGGTTGACCTCGATGCACCGCTGTTCTATCTGGCGGGGATGTTTCAGGGTCCGGATCCCTTTGACCGCTTCCTCGAGCTCGACCACCGAGAGCTGGATGAGGCGTGCCAGCTCGATCATGTAGGAGTCGGTCTCAATGATCCCATAGTTGAGCATCCGCAGGGACGCGTTCTTCATGTAATCGATGATGTCGTCGAGAGCCGAAGCCAGTCTCGAGATCTCCTCGTGGTCGAGGGGGGTGATGAAGGTCTGGTTGAGCTGTTCGTAGATCTCATGCGTGATCTTGTCCCCTTCATGCTCGAGCTGATCGATCACCTGGACTTTCTTCCTGACATTCGAGAAGTCTTCAACGAGATCGACGAGGCGATAGGAAGCAAGGGTGACCACAGCGGTGAGCCGCTCAAAGAGATCAAAAAAGACATCGTCCTGCGGAACTATCCATTCCTTGAATCCCACGGTAATCGTGTGCTACGTCACTGTGTGGGGGGAAAAAAACTCCGGTTTTACCCTGGTGCACAGAGAGCATGTACCCGGGTAAACGAAAACCTGAACACACGGAGAATCCCCAGATCCCGGGGGATTCAGGGGACGATCCCCCCCTTCTTCCCGGTTGTTCCCCTTCTTGCGCCCTGTCGGGGCAGGGCGGCGCATATGGTATGAGGGTAACTATTGTACACACCGGGAAAAAAAGAATGGACCGAGCGGGAATTGAACCCGCGGCCTCTTCCATGCCAAGGAAGCGATCTTCCTCTGATCTATCGGCCCGTGCCTAGTAACTTGGTTGCGTCAGGTTAAAAGAATTGTTTATGTGCTGCCATGAAGGGAGGAGGATGGTTCACCGGAGACCGGCTGGTCTATCCTTCCCAGCGATGCGAGGAGCCGTTCCCGAGCCTCCGAGACTGATGGGCGCTGGACCAGTACGCCGTCCCGGATAAAGGGGCACAGGAGCGGTATCCCCCCCTCCGGGCCACCGTCCCCGGCGGGCATCAGCAGCCGGCTGCCCCCGGGAAGTTCCCACACCTGTTTTCTCCCGCTCTTCTTCCCCCGCTTGGCAAAGGGGGTCCCGTCAATGGCTACGATATCCATGGCAAAGTCCACCACCGGGGCGTTGGCGATCGCGCCTCCTACCCCGAACGCGTCCACGATGTCCCTGAATGCAATGACATCAGCACGGGTTATTCCCCCGGAGAGCACGATCTCCACCCCGGGATACCCTGCGGCATCCAGTTCCCAGCGGACCTCTTCGAGGATTGCCCGCATGTTCCCCCGCCGGGAGCGCGGGGTATCGAGGCGGACGCCCCGGGCGCCGGTGCGGGCACCGGCAAGCGACTCCTGCTTCTCATCGCAGAACGTGTCACAGAGGAAGATCCGCGGCACGTCGCCGGGTGCATACCGATCAAAAGCCTGGAATGCCTCCTCCGGCGAGGGATAGCACATCACGAAAGAGTGGGGCATCGTGCCGACGAGCGGGGCTTCAGGGGGTGCTGCCGTGTTGCTTACCCCGTCCACACCGCCGATCCAGGCTGCGCGCTCGACCATCCGGGAGATGGCGGGGTGCTGCCGCCGGGATCCGAACGAGTAGACCTGCCGATCGCCGGCGAGATGCCGGATATATGCCGCAGCCGTGGCTATCCCTGATGCATGGCAGAGGAACCCGAGCATCGCGGTCTCGTACCGGGCAAAGTCACGGTAGTACCCTTCGATCCTGAGCACCGGATCGCCCGCGGAGAAGATGGTCCCCTCAGGCATGGCATCGAGGCTGACGGGGATCCCTTCAAGGAGCGCGAGGACGTCATCGAGGCCGCAGAAGACGGCCCGGGAATCCGGCAGGGCGCCTGCCGTCACCTCCATGGCGAGGCGGGGGTTTTTTCCTGACTTCAGGAGTACCTCATCGCTCCTGACAAAGTAGATGTCCGTACAGTCTCCACGCCGGATCGTCTCGTCATCAACGGTTGCAAACCTGCCCATGTGGTAGAGATCTGGAGGGGGCGGGCTAATACAGCTTCCGGGACCGGGCTCTCCCTGCAGGACCACCCCCGGATCGAAACTGATACAATCATGCATGCATGCTCAGTATAGTGAAGACAGGTGCATCACCATGCTCGGAATCATTGGAGGGACCAGCCTCCGCTTCACCCCGCTCCCTGACCTTGCGGCCCGGGTCGTCGATACCCCGTATGGCAGCTCACGCATCCTCACCGGGAGATGCGTCCTGCTCCTGCGCCACCAGTACAACCTGCCCCCGCACCGGATCAACTACCGGTCGCACCTGGCTGCGCTCGCGCTCTGCGGGGTGACGAGGGTGGTGACCATCGGGTCCGCAGGGTCGCTTCAGAGAGAGATCCCACCCGGGTCGGTGATCATCCCGGACGATTATATGAGCATGACCTCGGTACCTTCCATCCACGACCATGCCATCCGTCATGTGCATCCCGGTTTCACCCCCGGGTTCTCCCGGGAACTCGCGGCGGTCATCCCGGAGGCCCGGTTCGGCGGGATCTATGTCCAGACCCCCGGCCCGCGGATCGAGACCATTGCCGAGGTGCGGGCACTCGCGGCCATGGCCGATGTCGTCGGCATGACGGTTGCATCCGAGGCCACGCTCGCCGCCGAGCTCGGGATGGAGGTGGCCTGCCTCTGCACCGTCGACAACTACGCGAACGGGCTCGGGGACGAGACCCTGACCTACGACCACATCCTCGCCTGTGCGGAGCAGAACAGGGACCGCACCGGATCGATGGTGGAGCGGATTATTGCGAGGTTTGCATGACCAGATACCAGCCGGAACATTTCCCGGAACATGCGGGCTCCCTCCTGATCGAAGGGGTCCGGACAGAACAGGGACAAATCGATATCGCCATCAGCGCTGAGGGAACCATCGAAGCTGCCGGACCCGGTGCGGGATCGGATTTCCGCAGCGGTGCAGAGTACCGCATCGACGGGACCGGGTGCATCGCGCTCCCCGGACTCGTCAATTGCCATACCCATGCGGCGATGAGTCTCCTGCGGGGGTATGCCGATGACATGCCCCTCCAGGCCTGGCTTGGCGAGAAGATATGGCCGCTCGAAGCCCGGCTGACCGGGAGCGATGTATACTGGGGGACGCGGCTCGCCTGCCTCGAGATGATCAGGACCGGGACCACCGCGTTCCAGGATATGTACTTCTTCATGGAAGAGGCTGCCCGGGCTGCCGGTGATGCCGGGGTCAGGGCAGTCCTCGCCTACGGGTTCATCGACCTCTTCAATGATGAGAAGCGGGAGCAGGAGATCCGGGCTACCAGGCGGTTCGTCTCGCATGTCAGGGACCTTAAAAATCCCCTGATCACCGCTGCGGTCGGTCCGCATGCAGTCTACACGGTATCACCGGAAGGGCTGCGCTGGCTTGCAGAATACAGCGGGGAGGAGGAGATCGGGATCCACGTCCACCTCTCCGAGACCGAGCAGGAGGTGGCTGATGCGGTGAAGGCATGGGGGAAGCGGCCGCCTGAGATTCTCGACAAAAGCGGCATCCTGACACCCCGGACCGTCGCTGCCCACTGCTGCTGGCTCGACCGCGGGGAGTGCACGCTGCTCGCGGGGCGGGGGGTATCGGTCGCCTACAACCCGGCGAGCAACATGAAACTTGCCGTGAACCGGGCGATGCCCTACCCCTGGCTCCGGGAGGCCGGGGTGAACATCTCGCTTGGCAGTGACGGGTGCTCGTCGAACAACAACCTTGACCTCTTCGAGGAGATGAAGATTGGGGCGCTCCTCCAGAAATTTGCCTGGAACTCGCCGACACTCCTGCCAGCAGGGGAGATGCTCGCGATCGCGACCAGCGGGGGTGCCCGGGCGCTCGGGCTCGGCACGGGGACTATCACACCCGGTGCACCTGCCGACCTCATCCTCGTTGACCGGCATGCTGTCTGCAATACCCCCCTGCACAGCATCAGCTCCAACATGGTCTATTCATGCAGTGGTGCTGCGGTCCTGACGACCATCTGCAACGGCAGGGTCCTGATGCTGGACCGGTACATCCCGGGCGAAGAGGAGGTCCTTGCCGGGGCATCGGCAGCCGCGGCAGACCTGGTCAGGCGGGCCGGATCGGCATAAGGAGACCTGCGCCTCGTTTCCCGTGGGCACGTCTGAACAGGGCACCCCGGATGCGGTCTGGTGACTGTTCAACCAGAGCCAGGAGAGCCGAAGGATCCATCTGACCCCCACTCCATGCGATGAGGCGCCAAAGCAGGATCGAGACCGAGAAAAGGAGAGACGTGCCAGGGGGAATCCTTTGATCCTGCCATTGTTACGCGGTCTCAATCTTTGACGCGTCCTCGAGCAGGAGCTCCTTAATCGCGACCTCCCGCATCCGGAACTTCTGGATCTTCCCTGTCACGCTCATCGGAAATTCTGCCACCGTCTTCACATACCGGGGTACCTTGTAATGGGCTATCTTTCCCCGGCAGAACTCCTGGACCTCTTCTCCGGTGACGGTCGCGCCCTCTTTTGGCATCACCCATGCCATCAGCTCCTCGCCGTATTTCGTATCAGGGACTCCGATCACGTAGACATCGGCGATCTTGGGGTGGTGGTGGAGAAACTCCTCGATCTCCCGGGGATAGATGTTCTCACCGCCCCGGATCACCATGTCCTTGAGGCGGCCGACGATCTTCACGTACCCGGCATCGTCCAGGGTGCCGAGGTCGCCGGTATGGTTCCACCCGTCGGCGTCCAGGGTGGCATGGGTGGCACTCGGGTTGTTGTAGTAGCACTTCATCACAGCGTAGCCACGGGCACAGATCTCCCCCACCTCTCCCCGGGGAAGGATCTGCCCGGTCTTCGGGTCGACGATCTTCACTTCCGTGTGGGGAAAGACCCTGCCGACTGTTGAAACACGGCGCTCCACCGGGTCTTTGGTCGTGGTCATGGTGATGCCCGGGGAGGTCTCGGTCTGGCCGTACACGATCACGATCTCGGACATGTTCATCTTCCGGTTCACCTCCTTCATCACCTCGATGGGACAGGGTGAGCCTGCCATGATCCCGGTGCGCAGGGTCTGCATGGAATACAAAGGAAAGTCCGGGTGAGTCAGTTCGGCGATGAACATGGTCGGGACCCCGTGGACTGCCGTGCATCGCTCCTGCTCGATGGTCCGTAAGACATCCTCTGCACTGAAGGTGGGGGACGGGAGGACCATGGTCGACCCGTGGGTCATGCAGGCGAGGTTCGAGAGGACCATCCCGAAGCAGTGGTAGAAGGGAACCGGGATGCAGAGCCGGTCCTTTTCTGAAAAGCCCATACCTTCACCGATGATGAAGCCGTTGTTGAGCACCCCGTGGTGGGTGAGCACGACCCCCTTGGGGAACCCCGTCGTGCCGCTCGTGTACTGGATGTTGATCGCATCATCGAAATCGAGCATCTCCGCCCGGGCAACGAGCTCGTCGGTCGTGATCTTCTCCCCTTTCTTCTCCAGGTCCGACCAGGTGTACATGCCGTCATGCGAGGTCTCGCCCAGAAAGATCACGTTCTTCAGGAAGGGAAACTTCCCGGAGTTCAGCCTCCCGGGTCGTGATGCCCGTGCCGTGGGGCATGCCTCGTAGAACATTGCGACGTAATCGGAGGTTTTGAACCTGCCCTGGAGGATGAGCGTCTGGATCTCTGCCTGGTTCAGGACGTACTCGAGCTCGTAGGTCCGGTATGCCGGGTTGATGTTCACCATGATGGCGCCGATCCTGGCCGTCGCAAACTGCACGACGATCCACTCGGCATAGTTCATGGCCCAGATACCCACACGGTCACCCTTCCTGACCCCGAGCGCTATCAGCCCCCTGGCAAAGCTGTCCACCCGGGAGAGGAGCTCACGGTAGGTCCACCGGACCCCCTGGTGGACCGAGACGACTGCCTCGGTATCAGGGACGCGTGCCGAGACTGCCTGGAGCATCTCGCCGATCGTCAGACCAAGCAGCGGATACGTCGAGGTTCCGCAATCATAACTCCGAAGGACCATCCGTAGAGATGGGGAGTTTTCAGGATATATGGTTACTGATTTTCCCCCTCTCCGCACAAGAGAACCTCTTGAAGGGAGCACGAAAGGAGCGAGGCCCCTTGAACCGCAGGGATTATGAGAGAGCCGGTAATAATCCAGGTTCTTCCGCTCATTCTGAGTCTTCCGCTCATTCTGAGGGAAGGAGGATACTCCCCCTCCCTGCACCACACCCTGATAGGGTGGCGGATTGGTGTACTCCCTGGCAATCCCTGCTGGCAGACCAGAACAGCGGGTTCATTGTTTTGGGGAAAACTGCCTTCGACCAGAGAGGTCCAGGCCACAGGGTGACAGGAACGCCATCCCGATTCATCCTCTTTTTTCAGAAGGACAGCATACAGGAGAGTGCCCGTGACCCGCTGGGGAGGAGAACACCCGCGACGGACACGTTCACCGGGTGGAGATATGTCAGGGTTGTCAGCCCGTGGCTCCGGTCTCCTGCGTGACGCAGCACTCCACCCATACTGAAGAGAGGAGAGCATTGCCGGAAGGGTGCTCCCGGGGGATATGGCTCCCCCTGATCATTTCAGGAATGGTACCTGTCGGCACCGTGGTTCCCGGGTTCTCATTGCATAACCATTAAATCAGGACAATGCGACTTGTATACGGCAGCGGGGTCGTGGCCTAGTCCGGAATGGCGACGGGCTCCAGCGGTCTTTCGCGTCGTGTGAATGATGAATTACCGGGTCTTCTGAAGAGAGATGATGATCCGTTGGAGCACTGACGCATGTCGGAGAGACCCGTCGATCGTGAGTTCAAATCTCACCGACCCCACATTTCTTTCTGATCGCGTTCTTTTCCTCTACATGTCTGAATTCAGGGTACGCCCCCGCAGTTTCCGGTTGTCGGTCCGGTCGTTTTCGCCGCACTATCAGCGGGCTTTTTAAGCAGCCATCCCAAACCTAGTAGGCAGGAATAGGGTACCATATGTATGTAATCGGTGAAGCACTCGTAGGAGACGGGCCGGAGCTTGCCCACATCGACCTGGTCATCGGGGAGAAAGAAGGACCGGTGGGGACAGCGTTTGCCAATGCACTCTCCCAGCTCTCGACCGGCCACACCCCGCTCCTCGCGGTCGTCCGGCCGAACCTGCTCACGAAGCCGGCGACCCTGGTCATCCCCAAGGTCACGCTGAAAAAAGATGCGCAGATACGGGAGATGTTCGGGCCGGTCCAGGCAGCGGTTGCAAAGGCGATCGCAGATTGTGTTGAAGAAGAGGTGTTCGGGGACTGCGATATCGAGTCGCTCGTCATCCTCGCGAGCGTGTACCTCAACCCGGAGGCAGCAGACTACAACCGGATCTACCGGTACAACTACGGCGCGGTCAAGCTTGCGGTGCGGAGGGCGATGGAAGGGTTCCCGGACAGGAAGACCCTCCTCTAT
The DNA here is from genome assembly GCA_013331415.1 of Methanoregulaceae archaeon. GTDB lineage: Archaea > Halobacteriota > Methanomicrobia > Methanomicrobiales > Methanospirillaceae > UBA9949 > UBA9949 sp10516u. Next base: position 11,402 of record DUGL01000026.1, read on the forward strand.
GAAAAAGACCGCTCGACGCACGCGATCATGGGTTTCCGTGTCCAGCGGCTCTGGGACC
>DUGL01000026.1:11489-11624 GCA_013331415.1 Methanoregulaceae archaeon
AAAACGACCACCTGATCATCGAGGCGGGAACTCCGCTCATCAAGCGGTTCGGGCTCGAAGTTATCGGCGAGATCCGGAAGCTGCGCCCGAACGCATTCATCATCGCGGACATGAAGATCCTCGACACCGGGAACC
>DUGL01000026.1:11672-20530 GCA_013331415.1 Methanoregulaceae archaeon
GAGGCGAAGAAGACCGGGATCTACTCGATCGTGGACATGCTCAACGTGAATGACCCGGTGAAGGTTATCAAAGGCCTGAAGGTCAAGCCGGACATCGTGGAACTTCACCGGGCGATCGATGCTGATGACACGGCCCATGCCTGGGGAGATATCCCTGCCCTGAAGAAAGCGGCCGGGGGAAAACTCATCGTGGCAACCGCCGGCGGTATCCGGGTCGACGTGGTCAGGGACGCGGTCCGGGCAGGTGCCGATATCATCGTGGTGGGGAGGGCGATCACGGCCAGCAAGGACGTCCACACTGCAGCAGACCTCTTCCTCGAGCAGCTCAACCGGGAAGAGATCGACCAGTTCCGGATCATGACCGATTTTTAACTGCGCCATACCACAATACCCCTTTTTTTTAAAAAAATCGACGACACCTCCGTGCTCCAAAGGCTTATTCTCCACGGGGTATGTATCCATAATCATGCCACGCGTACAGGCTCCTGCCTGCCTTCACCCCCACTGTGGTGCCCGGATGGCCCGCGCCTATATCCGGGATGCTGGCCGGTTCAGACCGGTAGGATGGTTCTGCCCTGAGTGTGCCGGGTTCATGGCTTCGTGCCCGGGGTGAAGAAAGGGACCGGGCCCGATCACACGCACCCTTGTTCTTGGGCAGAAAAATGTTCCTTTTTTCCTCCAGCCGATCAGTACCACGATCCCTTAGGTGAGATCCCCCTGTAACACTCCTTCGAATATTTTTCACAACAGTTATCGTGTGGCACGGGAATATTCAGGATATGCCAGATGCGGGGCCGGGGGCCCCGGGCATCACAGTCCTCTATGTCGATGACGAGCCGGCACTCCTCGGACTTACCAGGCGGTTCCTGGAGCGATCGGGAGATTGTTCCGTCACCACGGCACTGAGCGCACCTGCCGCGATCCAGCTCCTCTCACAGCAGCACTACGATGTCATCGTCTCTGACTACCAGATGCCGGATATGGACGGGATCTCGTTTCTCCGGCACCTGCGGGAGAACGGAGATACCACCCCGTTCATCATCTTCACCGGGAGGGGGAGAGAAGACGTGGTTATCGAGGCGCTCAACTACGGCGCTGATTTCTATATCCAGAAAGGCGGGGACCCGAACTCCCAGTTCCTGGAGCTTGCGCACAAGGTCCGCCATGCCGTCTCCCGCCGGCGTGCAGAACGGAACCTGCAGCAGCACCACGTGGAACTCCTGGCCGCAAACGAGCAGCTGGCCGCGGCCGAAGAGGAGCTGCGCCACCAGGTCGATGAAATTGCTGCTGCCGAGCGGGCATTGCGTGAGTCCCGGAACAGGTACCAGGGCATCTTCGAGAACACCGGTTCAGGCATGCTCATCATCGGCAACGATACCACCATTACCCTCGTGAATACCGCTTTCGAACGACTCTCCGGCTACACGAGGAGGGAGCTAGAGGGGAAGATGTCGTGGACAGTATTTGTTCATCCCGATGACCGGGAACGGATGCTCTCCTTCCACCGGAAGCGGCGGACCGATCCGGCGGGGGCGCCCGGCCAGTACGAATTCCGGTTTATCGATCGGCAGGGAACCATGAGAGAGATGCACCTGACCATCGGCATCATTCCTGAAACGGACCAGTCGGTCGCCTCGCTCATCGACATCGCAGACCGGAAGCGGGCAGAGGAGGATCGGCGTATCCTTGCCCAGATGGTGGACGCTGCACCGAGTTTAATAACGGTCCATGACCTTGAGGGGAGGTTCCTGTACGCCAACCAGCGCACCTATGACCTGCACGGATATTCCCCGGAAGAATTTCATGCCCTCAACCTGTGCCAGCTGGACACCCCTGCATCGGCAGACCTGATCCGGACCCGGATACAGCACCTGCTTGATTTCGGCGAAGCATCGTTTGAAGTGATGCACCAGCGAAAAGACGGGACAACGTTCCCGCTCCTCGTGCACGCCCGGGTCGTCACCTGGGCCGACACGCCGGCACTCCTGATCGTTGCTGAAGATATCACCGACCGGAAGCAGGCAGAGGAGGCGCTCCGTACTGCCAACCGGAAACTGAACCTCATCTCCCGCATCACGCGGCATGATATCAGCAACCAGCTCGGTGCACTGGATGGATTTCTCGAGCTCCTGCGAAGCGACATGCCTGATACGGCAACAGATGATTACTTCGCCCGGATCCGGGAGGCGAGTGCCCGGATCGCCGGCATGATACGCTTCGCCTCGACCTACGAGGAGATAGGCATCAACGCCCCGGTCTGGCACGATATACGGGGACTCGTGAAGACAGCGGGAAATGATTGTGCAACCCACGATATCCTGCTCGAGAACAATCTCCCTGCCGGGAGCGAACTCTTTGCCGACCCGCTGATCATGCGGGTCTTTTACAACCTGTTTGAGAACGCTGTGCGATACGGTGAGACGGTCACGGGCATCCGGGTCTCGGGAGAGCGAACAGGCCGGGACTATCGTATCATCTGTGAGGATGACGGGGTCGGAATACCCGCCGGGGAGAAGGAGAAGATCTTTGATCGGGGGTATGGGAAAAACACCGGCCTTGGCCTCTTCCTTGCACGGGACATCCTTGCGATAACCGGTATTACCATCTGCGAGACGGGACAACCGGGAAAGGGTGCCCGTTTTGAGATCATGGTGCCGGATGGCTGCCACCGCGTCCCACCCGGATTATGATACCGCTGCCTTCCCGGCTGAAATTTGTTGCCGATCCCTGGAGTGGCCCTGATCCCAGGATACCCGGCAATTGGCGCAATTTCGGGAGAGACGGCGGTGCCGTTGGCCCGGCCCGTCAGAGAGCAGGATCTCCCCTCTACGGGAGATCCGTGAACTTTGGGACACCCCCCGTCCTCCAGGCTGAATACACCCGCCGGGGAGGAAGAGCGGGACCCTCAATCCGACTCCCGTAGATCCGGAATAACCCGCTACAGACGCTGACAGCAGGTGGCCGGCCACACCTGGTGAGGTGGGGCAGAACAGGGTGCGAATACCCGCTTCCTGCATCACCATTTTTTTATCCGGGCAGAACACAGGGGGATACTATGGCAACCACTGGCATGAGTGAGATTGAGATCCGTCTCATTGCACGGAACTGGGCAAACATCGGTCTCTTTGATGCCCTTGCAAAGAAGTATTCGGGGACGCTCGATGATCAGACGACAGTTGCCCGTGATATTGCGCTCACTCTCGCTGAAAAGGGAGTTTTTGATGACCGGGTCCGGGAGATCATCAGGCAGGCACAGGAAGATACTGCCTCCCGGTAACCGGGCAGGCGGGTAATCCTGCTGACCTGCGGGATGAGAATGCACGACCTGTATACGCCCTCCCCCGGCCTGGCAACCGGGCTTTTCTTCCCGTGATCCGGGTACCCTGACTGGGGGATGGTGAGGTCGATCCCGTATCCTCCCACCGCCCGGCCCTGATCCCCAGTGGGAGAGTGGCGCTGTCCAATCCGGGACCAAAGCACCGGTTTTGATCGGATTTTTCCCGGGGATTATCCTGTTTTTGCTAAAGCATTAATATCAGTACGTGGTATGTCTCAGTATTATGGAAGGATCTGTAACATTAAAAGTAAAAATACGGAGTTTCCCGAGTCATGGTCGTGCCCGGGTACACGAGTCGGTTCTGCCGATGCTTGAGGCCAAGGAAGGAGAGGCTCTGCTTATTGCAACGTATCCGACCGTCTGGGATGAGAAGACAAAAACCGTTGCCGTAACCGGATATGGGGACAAGCAGGTGGATACATCGGTCATCATGCTCAGTCCTGAAGACGTGGCTGCCCTCGGTGTTGCCGAAGGGGATACCATAACCGTGATGCGCAAGGTCACCTGGACCGAGAAGATATCCAGGGGTGCAGCCAAAGCAGGGGAGACCATCAAAGAGGGAGCAAAAGGAGTTGCTGAGAAAGTACACGCAAAGGAGATAGCAGATACAGCAGGGAAGACGGGGGAGGCCATCAAGGAAGGTGCTACGAAGGCGGGGACCACGATCAAGGAAGGTGCGGTCAAGGCCGGAGAGTCAGTAAAAGAGGGAGCACAAGACATTGCTGAGAAAGTCACCCCGAAGAAGGGCGGGAAGGATCTCTAATCCCGGGAGGAGTGACCTGTGGCAAATACAACGACCGTGCCCATGCTCCCGGCAGGCTTGCAGTGGTTTGAATCGGTCTTCTGGGTCTTGATCCTCGTCATCGTCCTGATAATCCTGTATTTTATCATCAAGGAGATCCGGCTGATGCGAAATACCCGGCGGCTGGCAGAGATCGATCTCGAGAAGGAGAAACTGAACCTCATGAAACTCGAGATGGCCCAGCGGGGGACCCCGTTCTTCCGCGTCACCCCCGAGCAGATGGCGGAAATCCGGGCGCTTGACGAGGAGAATGTCACTCTTGCGACCGATATCTTTGCAAAGCACAGTGCGGTGGATAAACGGATCGAGCGGCTCGAGAACAAGGTAAAAATTACCAAGCTCGACCGGATGGTCGATAAGATCAAAGATGAGGAGAAGAGAATCGGGTGACCATGATGTTTGAGTATGCACCTGCAGAGACTGCAAAGAAATCCTCATTGCGGGAGTCGCTGGCGGCACTTCCAGGAACTATTGAGGGAAAACTCCCCACCATGGACAAGAGCCTCGACCGGTACTTCGATGCCCATATGTCCGCGATCATCAGCGAATGGGGGCTCATCACCACGTACAACCTCGATGATCTCGATGACAGGCTGGATTTGGTAACGACAGAGATCCGGAACCTTGAGAAGGGCCGGGGCGAACTTGAAAAGCGGGCGGCCGCCCTCGATGCAGGGATCCGTGAGCTGGAGGTCCGATAATGGTCGGGATGGACAGTTACATGAATACCTACCTGGACCGGAGGATGAAGCACCTGATCCAGGACTGGGACCTGGCAACGCAAAATGACCTCAATGACCTGGAGACGCGTCTCCATGCAATCGAGGAAGATACAAAAGAGATCGAATCATTTGAGACCAGTGCCGGGATAAAACTGGACAATCTTGAGCAGCGTCTTGTACGATTGAAGGAGGTGAAGAGATGACTCCCCTCGAAGCAGCCCTGCTTGTCATCGTCGTCGCGATCCTGCTGTTTGTGATCTACTATTACTGGAAGGGGGCAAAAGGGGAAGTCTCGCTCGCCCGGCCGGTAGAGAGCCGGGTGGATGAGTATCTTGACCGCAGGTTCGAGCTGATGATTGAGGAGTGGTCCCTTATTTCCCGTGCCAGGCTCCAGTCATTTAAAAACTCCAAGGAGAGCACCCTTGCGGCAAGTGAAGGAAAAATGGAGTCGCTCTGGGAGTTTCGAAAGAACATGGCAGAGAACCTGAATCAGCTTGAGGAGCGGCTCGATGCTCTGGAAAAGCAAACCGGGCAGAAGTAAAAGCGACACGTCACGGGAGGGGGGTGATCTCTTCTCCCGTGTGCGGGGGGATATTCCGCTCATCCGAAAGCAGGGGGAACCCCCCGAAAAAGATGCTTCCAGTTTCTCACGGTACCACTGCGACCTGTGCAATGACAGCTTCCCGTCAACCGGGCTGAAGCAGTGCACCCTCTGCGGGCGATGGTCCTGCCTGTCCTGCTTCACGAGTGAGTACTACATCTGCAATTCCTGTAACGGGATCGTCCGTCTCCACCTCATGCAGAACCAGCAGGTACCGCCCCGGGGCAGCCCGAAGGGGCGGCAGGAAGGCTGAGACCCGTTCCTCGTATTTTCCCAGGATTTTCCCAGGAAATGCGAACGATGCGACCTCCCGGTCACCCCCTTCTCTGGTCAACCACCCATGCGACCAGGGTGCACCCCCTGGAGGAATCTGCGGAACTTCTTCTCATGCTCGAAATCAGCAGGGCAGGGTGACACCATCCTCCCTGAATAAAAAGAATGCCGGTCATCCTCACCCATTCACCCTTCTGATATCCCACCTCCTGCAGGAGGACGGGTCACGCTTCCAGCGATACAGAACGCTTCGGTGATTCCTGGCTGCAGTACTCACTCTGGCCCGTTGCAGGATCAGAGGGACAGGTCCGTTCATGAACCGTTCACCGGGGTATCGTCCTCGCGGGACACCGGGGGGTGCGGGGCTGGAACAGTTCCCAACATTAAAATCGGTTCCGGGACAGAGAGATACCTATGGCAGCACCTCATCATACATCGCATCATGCCGAACCGGATACAATATCCCATCCCTGCCGTGTCTGTGGTACAACCAGCCATGCTTCCGGCAATCAGGGGAACGGGAGGATATGCCGGGGCTGTTGGTACAAGATCGGGATCATACTCCTGATCGTGATGGTCATTGCAAGTTACGTGGTCTGGATCGGTCTGCTCTGATCGTCTCTGGTCTCCCGGGAAAAAAACCAGTGCGATGCAGAGCAGGGTACGAGACGAAGGACAGCTCGCTTCAGACCGTGATTGTCTCTCCGGGTGCAAGGATGCTGACCCTGATGTCCGTGGTCCGTTCAAGGGCGGTTTTGAACGGACCGGGGTCCTGGGCAATGACCGGCCAGGTGTTGTAGTGGATGGGGATGACGAGCGGTGCACCGATGTACCGGGCTGCGATCATCGCATCCGCAGGGTCCATGGTGAAGCGCCCCCCGATGGGGAGCAGCGCGATATCAGGGTGGTAGAGCTCCCCGATCAGCTTCATATCTGAAAAGAGTGCCGTATCACCGGCATGGTAGATCTCTTTATCCTCCATTCCAATCACAAAGCCGGCACAGCCCCCGCCATTGCACCCGATGCCTCCCTCCTCGATCCATGATGAGTGGACCGCAGGCACCATCCGGAAACGCACCCCGTCTATCCCGATAGTCCCCCCGTAGTTCATCGCTTCGGCCGGGACACCCTTCGCGATCAGGTACTTCGCAAGCTCGTTGATGGCCACGGTCGGGCGGTTCAACGAGACGGTTGCCCCCATGTGATCGGCATGGCCGTGGGTGACCGCAACGATGTCCGGGTCTTTCGGCACATTGCCGCCAGGGACAAACGGGTCGATCAGCACCGTCTTCTCCCCCTTCAGCAGCACACATGCATGCCCGAGATACGTGAGCTCCATGGCCTAGTATCTGGTACAATACTCATAAAAACTGCATGATCCGGGTCGGCACCATCATGTTCCCGGAAGGAGGTTCAAAGGAAAAGCCAGGAGATGTGGGATATACCCCCAAAGTTCAAAGCCGTGATGAAGGGGTATGGATCGTGCCGGGAATGCCGGATTGGGCAGCCATTCCTGCCTGCCGGGTGAGAGGTCAGGAGACGTCGATCATCTCTGCTTCGGTGGCATCGATCGAGTCCTCGAGCCCGTCTTTTATCGCACTGCGGGTCATCTGCTCGGAGAGGTCCCGGTCCTCCATCACGTCCTTGATCCGTTCAAGGTACGCATCGATGGTCACATCGTCCCGCTGCTCGATCACGTGCCGGTACTCACGGAGCGTTGAAGGGCTCACGCCAAGCTCGTCACTGATCTCCTTCATGGTCTTTCCCGATTCCAGCAGCTCTTCCATCTTCTCGCGGTCGAAGGGCATCCTGAAATCGAGGTCCCGGAACAGCTTCATCCGTACGCGTGCCCTGGCGACCGTCTTTGAGAGCTTCTCATCCCCCAGTTCGCGGGCTATCTCGGTATCGTTCTTCCCGGCATAGTATGCGGATACGAGCTTCGCAAGCTGGATCGGGCGGAGTTTCGTCTTGAACAGGCCCTGCTCAAGGACCTCCCGCATCACAAGGGCGATCTCACGCTCGACCGCTTCCCGGTCACGCAGGGTCCCGTGAATCTTCTTCATCGGCTCGACGATCTTGGTTTTGCCTGAAATATTGCTGAAGAGTTGAAGGAGTTGCGTCTTCTTTGTATCTGCCTGCATGGTGAATTACCGAAATACATACAATGCAATCTATATAACACTATCTCTCTTAACCGGAATGATGCATAAAAAACATTTTAAACTAAAAAAACACGTGATATTGGGTTTTTTTTCCCTGGAGTGTGGCTGGCCTCCACCGCCTCCCCGGCACGAACCCCGTCAAACGGGGGAGAGAGCCTCTGCCCCCTGATTCAGCACCCATGCGGGTGCGAGAGGGGCCTACACAGCTTTTTGATTCCGGGGGATGAATGCATTAAGGAGCCGTGATCGCCATGAGTGATATCTACGAGAACGTACTGGATCTGGCAAAAAGACGGGGGTTTATCTGGCCTACCTCTGAATGTTACGGGTCGGTAGCCGGTTTTATTGACTACGGGCCGCTCGGCTCGATGATGAAACGCACCATAGAGAACATCTGGCGCAGGTTCTACGTCATCGGTGAGGGGTACTATGAGATCGAGTGCCCGACCATAGGGCAGGAAGATATCTATATCGCATCAGGGCACGTCAAAGGATTTTCTGACAAGATGTGCCAGTGTCCCCACTGCAGGGAGTACCTGCGTGCAGACCACGTGGCCGAGGGCAATGGCATCACCGGTGCGGCAGCACTGACAAGCGATGCCCTTGCCGGCCTGATCTGCACACTCCCCTGCCCGGCATGCGGAGAGGTGCTCGGTCCCCTCGAGGTCTTCTCCTTCAACCTGATGTTTGAGACCACCATCGGTCCGGGTTCCCAGAGGACCGGGTATTTGCGGCCGGAGACCGCACAGGGTATCTTCACCGATTTCTCGCGGCTGTTGCGGTTCTACCGCGACAAGCTCCCCTTCGGGACGGTCCAGATCGGGAAATCCTATAGAAACGAGATCTCGCCCCGCCAGGGGATGATCCGGCTCCGTGAGTTCACCCAGGCCGAGGCCGAGATCTTTGTCCATCCCGATGAGAAGCAGCACCCCCGTTTCTCCCGGTATGCCGGATACGAGAT
>DUGL01000205.1 GCA_013331415.1 Methanoregulaceae archaeon
GGTTCAGGCCCGGAAGGGAGCAGACTTACCGTGGACATTCGGCGCCCATGGGGTTGCGGGGCGGAGGAGGGGGTCTCCGGCGAACGTAGCGACGTGCGGTCGACCGAGAACGTGTCCCCGCTTCTTGTGTGATATGGCCAAAGTCGCAATAGTCGGGGCAACAGGGAATGTCGGCACCTTTGCCGCGCATACCATAGCCGAGATACCGTACGTAGACGAGATCCTGCTCATCGGCAGGGAGGGGCGGGAAAACCTCCTCTGTGGTATTGCGCAGGACATGAAGGATGCATTCGCCGCCTGCGGTAACTATACCGGGATAACCTATACTACCGATATCCGGGAACTCTCTGGTTCAGAAGTTGTGGTATGCACCGCAGGGTCTGCCCGGCAGGCAGGACAGGACCGGCTCGACCTTGCCCTCGGCAATGCCCGGGTTGTGGCAAGAACCGCGCGGGACGTAGGAACGATAGCCCCTGAAGCGGTTCTCCTGATGGTCACGAACCCTGTCGACGTGATGACCTCTGTTGCACTGAAGTACTCCGGGATGGACCCCTCCCATGTCTTCGGGCTCGGCACCCATCTCGATTCCATGCGGCTCAAGTCGCTCATCGCCTCGTTCTTCAAAGTCCATGTGAGCGAGGTGCACACCCGCATCATCGGTGAGCACGGGGACAGCATGGTGCCGCTCTGGTCAGCAACCACGATCGGCGGCATCCAGATCAGTAACCTCCCCGCCTTCTCGCACATCCCTATCGAAGAAATTGTGGAGACCGTCAGGACCAGCGGGGAAAAGATCATCAGGAACAAAGGTTCGACAGTCTTTGGACCAGGAGAAGCCATTGCCACCCTGGTACAGACCGTACTCGGGAACGAGAACCGTATCCTTACCGTGTCGGCATACATCAGAAGCGAGGTGCACGACATCGGCGACGTCTGCATAGGGGTGCCGGCAAGGATAAACCGGAACGGGGTCTTCCCCCTGCCAATAAAGATTGATCCCCGTGAAGTTGCACAGTTCGAGCAGTCGGTCGATAAGATCCGTGGAATTACCCGTGAACTGATGGAACTCCTGGAAAAAGAGAGAATATAAGGTCGGGAAGGAATGAACTGACCTAATCAGGTCAGGGTCAGCTCGACTATCTCTGCCCGCTCAACGCCTTCAATTGCGTTGATATCTTCCTCGACAGTATCGCTCTCGCCAGCTGCATCGCTCACAATGACCACGATCTTCAGCGCTTTTAACCCAAACCCTATCGGCTCTTCCCGCACATCATTCAGGCGCGGGACGCTCTCCCGGATCTTTTCGGTGAGGAGAGCGAGGTCGACCTCAGGGGATTTGGGCATGACACGGATGATGAGTGCGACATCTCCCATCGTTCACGGCCCCCCGAATCCGCATTTCGGGCAGGTATAGGGGATACTCTGTTCGCGGCACCGTACACAGCGCCGTAGCTGATACCCGCATGCGGGGCATCCGAATTCTGCTGAACCCTCCTGTGCAAGGGGGGCATTGCATGATGTGCATTTCCGGATAGTCATTGGTTCTGCTCCAGATAGAAGTCCTTGTACTATCACCCCTGAAGAACTAAAAACCGATGGTTGTACCGGGCACACGCGCTCCTTTAAGCAGGCGATCCACTCTCCCGGGCACCAGACCGTTGATGACAGTCGTCCTGACCGAAGCAGCGAGCACATACCTGATGAAACAGGGATCGACATCATCTGTCGTGATATCTGCATTCACCCGTTCCTGCAGGATACCCCCCGTCCGGATTCCGTCAACGGATTTGAGCAGGACGAGTTCCAGCCCCAGCCGGGATGCCACCCATGCAGAGATGGTATCTGAGGTGATATCCCACGTGTGAGGGAGGGGGTCGGCACTGCGGAGCAGGGTGTAGGGGAGGAGCACTTCCTGGTGTATCGGTATCTGCAGGCATGTTACCGGAACCACCCCCTTTGCTGCAATATACCAGCCCATCTGCTCCATGGCGGCAACAGCCATCCAGTGACCGTGTTCTCCATCAGCCCCGGTGTCCCGGACCAGCCGGGCAAATTTCCCTCCGCCAGGTATGATCAGCACAGGCCTTCCGGACCGGCGCAGAACTCCGATGATCCTCTCGAGCTGGTCGATGAGGCTCCCCCCAATCTTGACCACGATGGGCTCTCCCATGGGAGAGAGATGCATTTCACCAGCTTAATAATCTGCGGTCCCGAACCGGAGTGGTATGCATCGCAGCGGGATCGGTATCATCCTGCTGCTCCTCTCTTCACCCGCTCTGGCAGTCCAGATCGCAGAGTTCTGCCCCGATCCCTACAGCCCGGGGGACCCGGATGAATATATCGTGCTCCGGGGAATTGGCGGCCTTGACGGGATCGTGGTATCGGATGGGGAAGGAGGGTTCCGTTTCCCGGCCTCCTGCCGCATCTCGGGGGATATCACTATCGCCCGGAACGGTCCTGCATTTGCAGAAACGCACGGATACCCTCCGGATTATGAGTGGTACGACTACTCTCCGGCAATCCCGGATGTGATCCGAAGCGGAACCCTTCAGCTCGCGAACAAGGCCGACCAGTTGCTTCTGTATGACCATGGCAGGCTGGTTCAGGAGGTGGCCTGGCCGCGTGATGTTGCCGCCCGCCAGGGGCAGGTGCATTACCTGGAGGAGGAGAGGTGGGACCCGCGGGTCCTGATGATCGGGCAGTCCCGGTTCAGCACAGCCGTATTTCATGGCGTTGACGGGGTCGTATTCGTCTCCCCAGACTGCTCACTTGCGGTGTATGAAGAGGCAGTGGTATCTGCCCGGGATGAGCTGCTGGTGAACGTGTACGAGTTCTCGAGCACCCGGATGGTCCAGCTGCTCTCCGATGCCCGTGGGAGAGGTGTGGAGGTGAACGTGCTCCTGGAAGGAGGGCCAGTGGGCGGGATAAGCAGTGAAGAGAAGGGGGCGATTACATCCCTCCAGGCAGCAGGTATCCCGGTCCTGATGATGGCATCAGGGAATGAGGCGCATCCTCCCTACCGGTTCAACCATGCAAAATACCTGGTCATTGACCAGTCGCAGGTCTTTATCACCAGCGAGAACTTTAAATCGCACGGATTTCCTGAAGCAGGGAGATCCGGGAACCGGGGCTGGGGGGTCGTGCTGGAAGATGCCGGACTTGCCCGGTATTTTGCTACCGTGTATACGCATGACGCTACCGGTGGGTGGTGCAGCGAACCCTCATTTCCCGGCGGTGATGAAGAGTATACCTGGGCCGCGCAGTACAAGGCTGAGTTCTCCCCCTACCGGTTCTCCGGTGCCACGGTAATCCCGGTTCTCTCACCTGATACGAGCTACCTCATCAGCGAACTGATCAGGAATGCGAGCGAATCGGTTGATATCGAGCAGGCATACATCACCAACGCATCTGATGGTACCTTCAACCCGTACCTCCGGGAGAGTATCGATGCGGCCCGGCGCGGGGTGAGCGTCAGGATACTCCTCGATTCGTACTATTACAATGTTGATGGGCCTGCGGATAACGATGAGATGGTCCGGACCCTGAACATGCTTGCAGCGAGGGAGAAGATCCCGCTTGAAGCCCGCTGTGCAGACCTCTCCGCAAACAATCTCGTCAAGATCCACAACAAGGGGGTTGTCGTGGACAAACGGTGGGCACTCGTGAGCAGCATCAACTGGAACGATAATTCACCCACCTTCAACCGGGAGGCCGGGGTCATCATCGATCATCCCGGGGTGGCCGGGCATCTCACCCTTGTTTTTGAGGACGACTGGGAGGGATCCGCGAATCAGGGGCCGCAGTCCGGCCCTGACCGACTCAGGATCACTCTTTGTGCCGTGGTGCTGGCGGTCCTCGCCATTCTTGCGTATGTGCGGAGGAAAAGGCGGTTCTGATGAGATGGTCCGGGTTCCCGGTCCGGAACCATGGGACTCCCCGATATCCGGGATAACGGAAAACCCTTTCCGATTCTCTGCAGTGAGGGATCGCTGGCAGAAAGGGTCGTCAGTTCATCCTATGCTTCCCCGGAAAGCTCTCCCTGCTTTCATTGCAGGCAGGAGAGCAGGCATCTCAGATACGGTCAGGGATCACCCGCAGAAAACTTTTCGTGAGTGGGGGCGTGCATCATTTCCATGGGCCGCAGAGATGCCATCCAACCTGCCCCCCATATGCTGGGGAAATCCCGCACTCCTACAGACCAGGGGTTAGCCGCGTCTCTTGGGAGAACCGCATGCGAAGAGGTATTCCCTGCCCTGACGGTCCGGGGGAAAGGATAACAGGTGTGCCAGGCAGGAACCTGGTATTGAACACGCAGTGCGGGACAGGAGAAGAATGGTACGATGGAACCGGAGAAACGTTCAGCGTTTCAGAGCACACCTGCAGATATCGCAAAGGGTGATGCCATGGTCTGATCTCGAGACGGACCATGCCCACCGGTCTATCAGGGTATCCAGCTCATGGGAGATCTCAACGCCCGAATCCCCCCGTTTCCTGCTCATGTACTGGGATACGGCTGCCCTGCTCACCCCCAGCAGTTTCGCAGCATCACTCTGGGTGATACCATCGCGCTGGACGAGCCGTGCTACCATCTCGGCCCGCATCGCGGGAAGGTATTTCCTCACCATGATGTCGCAGACCGTGATGTCACACCCCGCATTCTTCATGCAGGCACCTGTTGCGCGGGTTGCCTGTTCTGGTAGATAATCTGGCGGGCATCACGGAAATTGAACTTCTCAATGATCAGGTGGTTCTCCTTGAGTTTCTTGAGTGCATACCGCACGGTGCGGGGTGCCAGATTGCTCTGTCTGACAATTTCCTTGTGGGTCATTGCTCCGCCTTCATCAAGGAGCTGCAGGACGGCCCTTGATGAGGGAGGGAGGTTCACGTCGTGCATAGTACATTGTTAACACCGTTAACATATCAACCTGCCGGTTATATCATCTCCTGGCGAAAGGAAGCTGTATGCTTCTCCGGCAGGAACGAATTGCCCTCTTCCTGCTCTGCATCGTGGCTTTGGGACTGGTTATTGCTACTGCCATTCTGGCTGGCGTGGACAATGCCACGCTGGCAACTGAATATCGTGCTGATTCAAGAGATGGGATCTTCGTACATCTCAGCGGGGTGACAGCGGAAGTGCGCACCACCCAGGCCGGGGGGCATATCATTGCCACAGTAAACGGGACAAAGGTGTTCATTCCTTCAGATACCGCACGGGACGTGGCCCTCAACCCCGGGGATCAGGTCTCCCTGTACGGCATAGTGCAGACATACCGGGGAGAACGGGAGATCGTGGTCAATTCGCACACGGATATCACGGTACTTGGTACATCCGGCTCTGTGGAAAACGGCAGGGAGCAGCGGTGAACTTCCCCGCCGTGAACAGGCCGGACAGGTCTCTCCCCCGAGACCCGGGTAATCCCAAACGACACATCTGGTGATGCCTGGTTACCATCTGAAATATGTACGGATACAGGCAGGGCCTGAAGGGCGTGGATTCGACAGAATTGAGGAGGGGTGCTGCCCATGAACTGCAATGGATTTTTCATGTCCCGTGGACATCGGGGGGTACCCTGATCATCCCCGAGCGACCATTCACGGGAGATGAAAGGATGCCGGCTGTTATGTATCAGGTGCAGCGGCTTCTTCACTCTCCCCAGCTTCGGATTTCATCTGTATGAGCCGGATGGCAAGGTCGACTGCCTCACGCACCTTCTCATCAGGGTCATCC
>DUGL01000136.1:0-6184 GCA_013331415.1 Methanoregulaceae archaeon
TGCCGTTCGAGCTCGAGTTCCCGGGCAACGTGGAGTAATGGGAGAAATTCACCGTATGAGAGTACCCGTTTCGGGGGATGGTACTGGGATCGTACTTTGACTGGGACGCCATTGACATTCTTGCCGAGATACCGGGTTTTCTGGCGTAATTTGTTCTTCTCGTCACGATACGGAGTAACCTCGTAGAGGTACTCATGCCCCTTGATAACCTTCACCCTCGTGAACGGCTTCATTATGGGTAATATTAGGCATAATAATATAAGGATCTTTTGGTCTGTTTTTACGGATGAATCAGAGAATGACAGCGCGTGGAATATTAGTGCCTAATTTATTGGGAAGTCAGGTTGGGATGGCCGCGATTCTGGCCGGGGTATTCGTGGTCCCACCCGGGATCTCCGTGGCAAGCCGGACCGACACGAGCCTGGCATTCATCGGCGCTGCGGTCCTGTTCCTGCCGCTCTTTGTGTTCCTGCCGAAGCTAATCCAGAGGGCGATGAAGGCAGACACGGATGCCGCGATAGAGGCGTTCGGGAAGAACGAGCAGGTGAAGAGTGTCTTCTGGACCTTATTCATTTCGATGGCCGGGCTGGTGCTGGCCCGGGTCGTGGACCCGGCAACAGCTCAGCAGATTGTTGGGCTGATTACGGGGATGGGGGGATAAATGCTACGGAAAAACAGCAGTGAGGCCCGGCCAGTATTAATTCCCGGACTCCCGCTCAATCCCGGATTATCGGGGACCGGATAAATTTCAGTTATCGCCTTTTTGTTCACCGTTATGCATATCACTTGGAATAACGTACATATGTCATGAACAGTATTCTGGATTTCACTGTTCATGCAGAAACTATGATGCATGAACGGGGGATTCTGGATGAGTGGGTCATGGACACCGTATCCAGCCCGGATAAAACAGAAGAAAGAAGAGATGATGAGAAGCATTACCTCAAAAAAATCCGGAGTGCCGGAGGAAAAACCTTGAGAGTTGTTATCAATCCGTTGAAGGATCCTCCCCGGGTTATCACGGCATTCTTTGACAGGAGAATAAAAGTATGAAAGTGAGTGTTGACAAAGAGGCCGATGCTGTATATATGCGACTGTCAGACTGCCGTATCCATGACTCGGAAGAGGTCAGGCCCGGAGTAATCCTCGATTATGATGAGAACAACAATCTTGTCGGGGTTGAGATCCTGCGCCTGTCCGAGCATGTGCCATCCGCTGCCTTGAAAACAGTCCTCATCGAATCCTCGTAATACAATTAACCAGCCGGCGAAGAGATCCGTATAGGTGCCGTTTGCCCGATAGGTATGGACCGGGTTCTGCTCCCGGGGAGGGTCTCCTTCGATCAAGCAACACGGCGTTCCAGACTCCATCCCCTCACTCGTTCGGCTGCTGAAACGTTGCCAAACACTGCCTCATTGTGTGGCGGGGAGCACACCGGTAAGGGTCCAGACTGGGAAACACGTAAGTAACCGGTGGATTTCATTCCTCCCAACGGGATAGAAGAATCCACCTCTACAATTCGTGGTAAGGGGATCGTCTATCAACCCTACCCCGTCCCACCCAACCTCGACGCGTAGTCCTGGAAGAGCTCTGCTCTCGCGGACGCGAGGTCGCTCCGGAACGCCTGAGCCGAATCTCCCGCGGTGGCCTGGGCAGTCCTCTCCTGGAAGTCACATGGCATATTTCATCCAAAATCGACAGAGTTACAAACTTCATTAAATATTACAACAGGATATTCAATTATTGAGAGGCGTCCTATGGACTTCAAAGTCATTATTGAGCAGGATGAGGATGGTTGGTATGTGGTTACCGTTCCCTCTCTTCCTGGTTGCGTATCTCAGGGAAAAACCGAAGAAGAAGCGAAGAAAAATATTGCTGAAGCAATTGAACTGCACCTCTCTGCTCTTGCCCGTGACGGAACGCAAATTGGTCACCGGAAAGAGTTGAAAGAGACATTTGTGGCAGTTGATATATGAGTGACAAGCTGCCTCTCCTCTCTGGAAAGGAAGTCATCAAAGTTCTGTTAAAACTTGGATATTTTAATCAACGATCAAAAAGGAAGTCATATCCATCTCCGCCATCCTCTCAGAAAACCGCTGACTGTTCCCAACCATCCTGAAGTTGCCCGTGGAACGTTACAATAAAAGATGCCGGGCTGACTGTCGAAGAATTCCTGACACTCGTATGATCGCCAACGAGCTTATGGATCGGTTTTTATTGCATCACCCTCAGGCACAACCGATCGTCCAGTGGGCGACAGGTGATGCATCGTACCGGCGAAGATGAGAGGCCCCCGGGAAAAAAGGAGCACTACCGGTTGATATGCACCACTTTTGCCGGGGGGAACCCGTTGAAGTACGTCGAGGAGGCGATGGAGTAGGCTCCAATGTTCTCGGAATAGACCAGGTCCCCAATCGCGAGGTCCGGCAGCAGTGCCGAGAGCGTGATAGTATCAAACGAGTCGCAGGTCGGCCCGAACACAGCAGATATCTGGGGTTCACCCTCACTGAACGCGAGGACCGGGTACGTGTTGTGATCAAAGACCTGCCCCGAGTACGTGTGGTACACCCCGTCATTGATGTAGTAGGACGGTTTCCCGTCGCGAAACGCCTTGCCGATCACTTTGGAGACCAGGGTGCAGGCATTCGCCACGAGGAACCTGCCCGGCTCTGCAAGGATCTGCATGTCGGGCGGGAAGAGGCGTTTTATCTCGGTGTTCAGTTTCTTTGCGAGGGTTTTCAAGGACTTTACCCGGGGGTGGTACCTGACCGGGAAACCGCCCCCGATATCGAGGATCCGTATCTTCCGGTCCAGCCGGGTCTCCGCTTCGCTGATGATGTTTGCCGAGAGCTGGAGCGCCTGGATGTAGTTGTCGAAGTTGTTGCACTGGGAGCCGACATGGAAGCTGAGCCCTTCCACGACGAGGTCGCGCTCGAACGCCTCGGCGATCAGGTCGACTGCCTCTCCCGGGTCGGCCCCGAACTTGGAGGAGAGCTCGACCATGGACCCGGTGTTCGGGACCCGCAGCCGCAGCACCAGCCCCGCGTTGGGTGCATGCTGCTGGATCTTTCTCAGTTCCTCGCGGTTGTCGAAGGTGACGAGCGGCTTGTACTGGTCAAGGACCTGGAGGGTCTCGATCGGCTTGATGGTATTTGCATAGATGATCTTGTCCCATATCCAGTCAAGCCGTTCCTCATCAGGCATATCCCTGATATACTCATGGACGATCATGAACTCGGGGAGGGATGCGACGTCGAAGCTGCATCCCATGTCAAAGAGGGTCTTCACGATCGCAGGGTTTGAATTTGCCTTGACCGCATAGTATACCTGGATCGTGGGCATGTAGCTCCTGAACTCCTGGTAATTCTGCCGGATCTTCTCGTGGTCGATGACAAAGATCGGCGTCCCTTCATCTGAGGCCAGCTGCTGGAGCAGGTCCTTTCTCTCCGCGCTTATGTGGAAAACACCGTCATCAGCCCGCTCCTTCTTCATACCCGCTTCCCTTTCTCTGCTGCACGCATCATTACTCATCCATGGTTCATTGCACGAATAAGAAGTTTGTGAATGGGGATGAAAGGCCCCGGACAGGAAGGATGCGGATCCGGACCGGTCGCTGCATCCCCGGTAACCAATACCCGGAACCTGGCGTTAACGGGAGGGGGTGATACCCTGCCTGATCCCGTGAATCCGCAGCGTGAGCAGGAACCACGCTGCCCCGCGAAAGATGCTTCGACCGGTTCAGGTATGCACCCCGTGCACGGGCAACCAGCTTCCCCTGCATCGGTACTCCGCAAGGTCTTGGTTACTGTACACCCTGACCGTGACCGCTCCTCCGCGGGAAAACCGCTGCATCGCCAGGTCGAAGATGTGCTGGTCATGCCGGAGGTTCTGATCGGAAAAATAGGCCCGTATGAATTCCAGGAATTCTATCTCGTGGGAGATGACAGCATGCTCATGCTCCTTGATTTCACGGGCGAGGGTAAGGCATTCATCTGCCGTGACCTCCTGGCAGATGGCCCCGTGCCGGAGAGGCGGGGAGATACACCGCCATTCCAGTTTCCCGTTCTCAAAAGGTTCGCGGTGGAGCGTGAAGGGAAAGGTCCGGCAGGCTGAGAACCGCTGGTCATAGATCTGACAGCGGCGGTCCTCGAGAAACCAGCAGGATCCGGCTGCATCACCCTTCGTCCGGAGAGCATATCCCGGGATATAGATGATGCCGTTCTGATCACAGAATTCCGGACACGGGGCAGGGACAAGCGCTGCAGGATCTATCCTCCGGGTTGCGTCAGCATCGCGGTCGAGCAGGAACACATGGCCGGAATAGTCACGGGTGCAGCATTGCCCGCATCCTGTGCACCGGAATCCCAGCTCGCTGATCATGGTGGCCAGTCGTTCAAGGGGATACCCGAGGAGGTTATTCTGCTCCTGCACCAGTGCGATGATACGAAAAGGGATTGGGACGTGAGAGGTGATCGCTACCACCCTGATCTGATGAGAGATGGAAACGGGTGTGCTTATACTTTTTCATGGAATAGGGGATGGGTAGTGACTGGAGATACGCGTGCCCGGATACATCGAGGGCATGTGCAGACTGGAGGAGATCAGCGATATGGTACCACCCGAACCCGGACTGCTCCCTCTGCAGGGGATCAACCCGGCAGCAGAACCAATAACCGCTTCCCGGGCATACGTTCTCGCAGGAGAAGAGTTCTTGACACAGGACCAGGACTGCCTCCAGTGCGGGCGCTGCTGCGAACGGTGGGGATGGGGCCAGAAGGGGATTGTTGAAGATATCATCCCGTGGATCCTCCAGAACCGGCAGGATATCCTGCAGCATGTCTCTGTCTGGTTTACGGACGGGGAACCGGGTCAGCGGGAGTGCCCTCACCCGCGATGACCTCGCCCGTATCGCCCGTATCCGGTACTGGCAGGATCCTGATGGAAGAGAATTGCGGAGATGCCCGTTCTTCTGGCGATCGGACGACGGGCGATCCTGGTGCAGGATCCATGATGTCAAGCCCCGGGTCTGCCGGGAGTTCACTCCCTGGAACTGGAAAAATCTCGAGTACTACGGAAACTGCCCGGCCTGCCGGGACAAGGCCCCATAGAACAAGGTGTGCAGGAGAAGCCCGGCAGGCGACTCGTAAGACCAGGGCAGCATCACTCCTCAGGTGAGGTATCGCTCTTCTCCCGGAGTCCTTCACTGCGGTTCTGGATGATCATGAGCGTCCGGAAGAAACCCGGCCAGGGGAATACCCCGGCGCGTGCCATCCCGGTCAGTACTCCGGAAAGAGTACACAGGGGAGAACAGAAAAAAACAGGATGGGGGGGCAGGTTACCCTGCTGCTCCCCGGATGGCGTCCCGGTGGAGCCAGAGGGTCCAGAAGAATGCAGCCGTGCCGAGGCTCACCGCGATGACCACGAAGACGATCCCGACCACCGGGACCCGGAAGAGGAGGTTCAGGACGATGAACCCGACGATGAAGTACTGCCAGGGGGGCGCCTCCCACTTCAGGTAGCCCGCTATCGTCCGACCGAACGCGAGCGAGACGACCAGGGTCGAGATGAGGAGTCCCAGGAAGAATGCTTCCCAGAGGATGAACGCCAGCGGGAGCAGGACAATCGTGATTGAGACCAGAATCAACACGATGAAGGCGACGATGATCCCAAAAAACCCGGCGATGGTCTTCACGAGTGCCGACCGCCGGACCTCTTCCTCCACGGCAAGGAACCGTTTCGGTGCACCATGGAGGAGGACGAGCCCAAGGATGAACATCCCGACCGAGAGGAGGAACAGGCCGATGCTCCTGAAGGCGGAGAACGGGTCGCGGGGCTCCGAGAGCTCGACGTCAAGGTGCCCGGCCGTCCCGCGGTCATCAAAGGACTGGGCAGAGACCGAGAGGTTCCCGGTCACGGTCCCGGCATTCGTCACCTGCCCCCCGGTCACCATCGCATCACGCCCGATCGTTGCCCCGGGCCCAAGGGTCACGGTCCCACCGGCAAGAATGGCATTGGTGCCGATTTTGCTGTTCACCGTGATGGTCCCCCCGGCCGCGATCAGTTTTCCCCCGATGTCCCCGTTGACCAAGACCGTGCCCCCTGCCGCGATGACATCGCCTGCCACCGGGGCATTGATGGTGATCGTGCCCCCGACGGCAACCAGGCTGTCGACCGGTGCATTGAT
>DUGL01000136.1:6242-15540 GCA_013331415.1 Methanoregulaceae archaeon
TTACGATGAGGAGGAGGCCTCCCCGGTGAACGAAATGCATAGATGCAGCTCCGTGCATGAGGAGATAAGGTTTATCGGGCCCGGAAGAGCCCGCCCCTGCCAGGATGTCTCCCGGATGCCGGGCGTTTTGGGAAAACCAGAACGGCCTGGAGGGCAGGGTATCCATCACCCGATCCCGGCAGGGGAGTGGCAGGTCCCATCATTCTGCCACCGGAGTTCCGCTGGTCTGGGAAAAGAAGGAATGCACGGGTGAACGGGATACCCCCGGGTGCCGGGTTCCCGGATCCGGGAGGGAGGGTGCCGGGCAGGAAATGATTCAGCGGAATCTCCAGGATGCTTCCCCTGACTGCCGGCAGATTATCGGTGAATGATGACTCTGCCTCTGGTCTCACCATGAAACCAGCAGAACGAAGGAGAAGAGAACCTGGCGGCAAGGTTGAAGAGATAAAAAAAGGAATCCTCCCCCGTTCATCACTTCGGGGGCTTGTTCGTCCAGAGCCCGTGGAGGTTGCAGTACGCCCGGGCCTTGATGTCAGTGGATGGGACAGGGAAGCTCGCTTCGGGCTTGTCGCCGGGTTTGAGCCCCTTGACGTACAGGAACGGACCGGTTGTCACCTCGATCCAGTCGATGTAGTGCGCCGCTTCCATCGGGTGCGGTGCTGAACCGACTTTGACGAGGATCCCGTCTCCGCTCTTCTCCACGACCGGGACATGCTTCTCGAGGCTTGCATCCACCGTGTTCTCCTTCTGCTGTACCATGGGCTTCCCGCAGCAGACGAGCTGGCCATCTCCCTCGTGGATAACCATCACGATCTTGCCGCAATTCTCACATTTGAAAATTTCGAGCATGAATTTCACTCCTGTACGTGAGCATTCTGTGCAGGGAGCGACTTAATAGTTGCTGATAGCTCCAGGGGAGAGCTGGCGCTGATTCGTCCCCACTCACGAAGCGCCGCCTTTTTTCAAAACGACAAGGACAGCCTTTGGGAGGATACAATCCAACCACCGCATCCGGGCCGAATGGTACATCATGACCCATACCTGGTGATCTGTGATATGACGGCCTTCTTCCCTGCAGGAATATCCGGAAGAGGGAAAGGAAATGAGGTTCGCATCCCCTGTACCGCAGGGGAGTGCCCATCCCGGGGGAGAACGCGACACCTGCCTGCCCTGCCGGTCTCGTTACCCCACCCGCTGCCGGGCAATTCTCTTATACTCCCCGGAATAACAGTCACTGTATCATGCAGGTGATTCTGGCACATGCCCGGAAACCACTGGTCACCAGGTGAAGGTTCATGGAAAAGAAAAAAAACCCGCTCCCCGCTGTCTGTACGCTCCTCCTCATTGCCGCACTCCTCTGTATCCCGGTCACCGCCCAGGTCTCCTCGGTGGTCATCGAATCCTACCAGGTCACTCCCGCCGTCCTGATGCCCGGGGAGAAGGGGACCGTGACCGTGACCATCCGGAGTGTTTCGAGCGGGTCCCAGACCTCGAGTGTCAGCTACCCGGACTCCGGGTTCATCGCCTCATCCGCGACCACGAGCGAACTGATCCCATACGTTGACAGCGTGATCCTGACCGAACGCGACCTCAGGGTGCTCGGCGGGAACGGCCAGTTCGAGGGGTACGTCGGCCCTAACCAGGTCATCCCTCTCACCTTCCTGATCGAAGCGCCGGCAACGAGCGGCCTCTACTTCCCCGAGGTCTGGATACGGGTCCGGAACGGGCAGAGCGTCAAGTACCCGGTCCCGGTGAACGTCAACACCCAGCTCTCGGTGATGCGGATCCCCTCCCTCAGCATCGGGTACGACATCCCCCTGATGGTCAGGCCCGGGACCACGGTGGAGGGGGCCATCACGGTAGCCAACACCGGCCAGGTCAGGGCCGACAATATCCAGCTCACGCTGGTCACGAGCGGCCTCCCGGTGGCAACCACGGGTTCATCGGTATTCCTGATCGATCACCTCGACCCGGGGATGGCACGGTCGGTGGACGCCAGCTTCATCGTGGACCGGGATGCGGCGAGCCGGCTCACCGGGGTCCCCCTCCTGATCACCTACCAGCTCCTCGACGGGTCCCTCTCGTCACGGAACGAGTCCCTCAACCTGGACATCCGGGGCGAGGCAGAACCGGGGATCGCGGCACTGGAGACCACCCCGGACCGGGTCATGGAAGGGAAACCCTTTGACCTCATCATCCGGATCGAGAACACCGGGACCGCGGATGCCCGTTCGGTGAGCGCGAGACTGGACCTCCCGTTCACCGGGTCGCACGAGGCGTTCGTCGGACGGATACGGCCGGGCAACGATGCTCCTGCCGTTTTTTCCTTTGACGCCGGCCGCCCTGGCACCTGGAACTATACCCTCGAGGTCACCTACACCGATGACTGGGAGACAAAGACCTTCTCCCGTGAACTCGGGCTGACCGTGTACCGGGCTGACGGGACCTGGATTGCCATCCTCGTCCTGCTCATCCTTGCTGTCGGAGGCTATCTCGGGTACCGCTGGTGGAAGAGGAGAGCCGGGGCCTCGTAATGCTTGCCGGGATCCGGGTCTCGCTCTTCCTTGCCCTCCGGGCACTCCGGAGGGGAAACCTTGGGAGCCTCCTCCTGACCGTGGTCATCGTCGGGATGGTCTTCACGAACATGATCTTCATGCCCTCGATCATCACCGGGGCGATAAAGAACTACGAGCAGCAGACGATCGAGACCTACACCTCGGATATCATCATCCAGCCCAAGGAGGACGCCGTGTTCATCGACGACCTGCAGGCCCTCCTCGACAAGGTGAACCGGGTCCCGGGGGTCTGGCGGGCATCCCCCCACTACGCGGCCGGTGCCTCCCTGCAGTACCGGGGCAATGTCCTCCCTATGGCAGTCATCGGCGTGATCCCCCGCGACGAGCGGCTGGTGACGACCGTCCACTCCCACATGATCGCGGGCAACTACCTCGGCGACGGGGACACCGGGGAGATCGTGATCGGGAAGTACGTTGCGGGGGAGCGGGATGTCTCAGACGTCTTCCTCCCGTCGCTTGGCGGTGTCCGGGTTGGTGATACCATCAGCGCTGCGTACACGAACGGGGTTGTCCGGGAGTACCGGGTCAAGGGGATCTTCCAGACCTACTCCTTCAACACGGACGCGATGGCGTTCACGACCTGGGAGGAGATGGAGCTCGTGGCCGGGGAGTCCCTTGACCAGGCATCGGTCGTGCTCGTGAAGACGAGCCCGGGGTACGACGAGGCTGCAGTGAAAAAGACCCTGCTCCGGTACGGGGTGCAGGAGAAGGTACAGACCTGGCTCGAGTTCCTGGGGACCGCGTACACGGATGCGGTTGAGAGCTACGCCATCCTGAACTCGATCACCACGGTCGTGAGCCTGGTCATCGCCGCAGTCGTCCTCTTCGTGGTGATCATGATCAAGACCCTGAACTCCCGGCGGCAGATCGGGATCCTGCTCGCGATCGGGATCCGGAGGGATATCATCATCAACAGCTACCTCTTCCAGGTACTCATCCTCGCGTCGCTCGGGATCGTCTTCGGAATTCTCGTGGTACTCGGCCTGACGGCGTACTTCACTGCATACCCGATCGAGTTCCCGGAAGGGAGCGTCTCACCCTACCTCGTCCCTGCCGAGATCGGGACGAATGCGCTGTACCTGTTCTTCACCTCTGCACTTGCAGGGTTCATCCCGGCATGGCGGATCGCACGAAAGGATATCCTGGAATCCATGAGGGCCTGATATGATCGAAGCTGCCGACCTGGTCCGGACCTACACGATGGGGAAGGTGCAGGTGCACGCCCTGCGGGGCGTCTCGCTCCGGATAGAACGGGGCGAGTTTGTCGGGGTGACGGGGCCGAGCGGGAGCGGGAAGTCCACGCTGCTCCACCTGCTCGGCCTCCTCGACCGGCCGACCAGCGGGGCGATCGCCATTGACAGGGTCGATACCGGCAGCCTCACCGATGAGCAGCGGGCTCTCTTCCGGCTGACCCGGCTCGGGTACGTCTTCCAGGAGTATGCACTCGTCCCGGAACTGACGGTCTTTGAGAACGTGATGCTCCCCTTCATGGTACGGAACGACCCCCCGGCTGCCTCCGAAGAGAAGGTCCATGAGATCCTCAGGATCATCGGGCTTGCGGAGCGGACCGGCCACCTCCAGAGCGAGCTCTCGGGCGGGGAGCAGCAGCGGGTGGCCGTCGCCCGGGCGGTTGCCGGGAAGCCGTCCATCCTCTTCGCCGATGAACCCTGTGCCAACCTGGATTCCGAGAACTCGCGGATCATCCTCGACCTCTTTGCCGAGATCAACCGGGAGATGGACCAGACCATCGTGATGGTCTCGCACGAGGAGTGGCACACCCGGTACTTTGACCGGATCATTGCGCTGCGGGACGGGAAGCTGGTGGAGTAAGGTCCCTGATTGGTACCATCCCTTTTCAACCCCTGGTTTGTTCAGAACCGCCACGATATCCTGGATCAGGCCTCTCGCCCTTTCTCAGGATGACCACGGGCCAGCGGGAATGCGATCTCCATCGATGACCTGCCCGGCATCGCCGGGGATCCGGTACTGGCAGGATACATACGGGATGAGATTGCAGAGATCTAACGAGGGAAGATCAGGGTGAAAAATCCATGACATCACGCCACGGGTATGCCCGGCATTCACCCCAGGGAGCTGGAAAAATCCCGGGTAGAACGGGGAACTGTCCGGACTGCAGGGATACGGCATCTTGAGGGGATCAGGATATCCCCTGCATGTCTCAAGAGAAAAAGGAAATTTATCTCCGGACAGCCCCGGCGATAAGGCCACCCAGGCACGCAAAGAGTGCAAGGTACAGCGTGAGCGTGATGAACAGGAGGTAACCGGTGCCGAGTGCGGGGATGTATCCGGCTATCGCAGGAGACATCATACCTGCAATGATGACGAGTGAGATACCAATGGTGGCCAGTATCCCGGCAACTAATCCCGCTTTCCCTGCGTTCAGGACATCCCCCTTCGCAATAAACCCGGCGACGAATCCACCGAGAAGGGGACCCAGGAAGGGAACCATCAGATCGATGATGATGATGATGATCCCCCCTATTCCTGCCCCCATCCAGAAGTTTTTCTTCCTGTCTGCCATACCGGTTTTCACCTGGATTGAGATGGGTCCATCTCGGATATAAATATGGGGGGTGCGATAATGAGCAGCCCTGACCTCATTCTCCCTGATACCAGGATGGTTTCACTCTGGCGGTGGGAGACGGGGGAACAGATCACATCCAATCCTCCCGCACAGAAACCGGGGAATGCAGACGGGACCCGGGAGATCCGGCATGGTAACCGGAATATGGAGTATCTTCAGAGGGAATACAGGTCATTTCCCTCCACCAGGGGGAATGCCGACCGGAAAATCCCGTTATCCATAGGTATGACTACTATGACAGCCAAGGTACCCCTATGCAGAAGAGTGAAGTACGACATAAACAATGGGAGATTGCCGATTCGCTCTTTTCCTATCTCGAAACAGGCAGATTACTCAACGGAAAGGTCAACGAGATCATCAAAGCCTGTGATATCAACGCAGATGGCTACACGGTCGCAAAATTTCTCGAGCGAGCCCAGTCAATGGCCCATTCACCGTTTGTGATCCAGCGGACGTTGAACCGTAAACTTCCCTATAACGGCCTCTTTTACCGGATTGCATTGAAGACACGGTAACTTTTTTCTCCGGACATTTTTCGTCTGTAATGCATCATGCAGTTCCATCAATGAATACGCAACAGTCGAGATCTTGGATCCCATACGTAATTATGGTACAGAACCGATGCAATCAGTCAGCAGACCTGCTGTCATGATATGTCCAGTACCCGCTCTCTCCCGATTCCTGCGCATAATCGGCCCGAACAGATTCCAGGCCCATACCTTTCACGAGAGATCCCGGCCCCTGAACCAGGATAGCCTGCATCGTATCCAATCCCCGGGCCCGGCAGGCGGGTAGTGCAGAACCCGTGCCATCCGCCCGATTCATATAGCTGCAGGGTCTAACAGACGAACCATGCGATCAGCCATCATACCGGCCGCCCTGGTGCTCCTCCTCCTCACCGCAGGCTGCACATCGCTCCGCGAACCCTGTGCTGAAGGATCCGGCACGATTGTCACCGAAGAACGGATACCCGGTGATTTCCATGCAATCCGCCTGACCATGCCCGCAGACCTCATTCTCATACCGGGCGACGCCCCCCGTGTCCTGATAGAGACCGATGACACGATCATTCCCGTCATCAGTACGAATACACGAGACGGTGTGCTGACCATCGCCACGACCCGCCTCTGTGTCCGCCCTTCAGGAAAACCCCGCGTCACGGTCATCTACCGGAACCTCGACGAGGTCGCGATACTCGGGACCGGGGATGTCACGGGAGAAGGGGTGATAGCCGCGGAGACCGTGAAGCTCTCGATCACCGGTGCCGGGAGCATGGACCTGGCTGTTGCAACCCGGTCCCTTGCCACCACGATTGCCGGGATGGGAACCGTCAACCTCTCAGGGTCAGCAACAGATCACAACCTGGTGATACCCGGCGCAGGGACCGTGAACGCAGCACGCCTGGATACCGGGAACACGACCGTGGAGATCACCGGGTCCGGGAATGCCAACGTCCATGCCCGCGACACGCTCTCTGTCCGGATAACCGGGAACGGGAACGTACAGTACTCCGGGAACCCGCGATCCGTGCAGCAGAGCGTGACCGGTATCGGGAGCGTGAAACCGGCAGGGTAAGCACACCCCACCCCGTACTGCAGGTCCGGATACCTGCCGTGCCCCGCTCCAGAGTGAACATGGCTACCGCAATTCCCCAAACCTCCTTTCTGCCGGTGCAGGAACACCTCCAGCGTGCATCCACAACCCGGCTCATACCGGAGGAGGGCTCAAAAGCGTTCGTGGAGACCACGCAGGCGATGTGCGTAGCATCCATCTGCTCATACCGAGGACCCTGCAGAACAGGTTACGGCTCCCGTTCCTTTTCCAGGTCAAAGACATACCGGCCGACACCGGGTGCCACGTACCCGCACCGGTGGTGGCTGACAGGCCGGAGTCCCATTGCCGATAACTGCCGGGAGAGCAGGTCGATCTCCTGGTCTTTTTTGAACGTGTAGAAATGGATGGTCCCCCCGGACAGGGTCATCGCAGAGAGGAGCGGGAGGATCCCGTCCAGCCCATACGGGGTCGGGGAGATCACCCGGTCGAACCCGGGACTGGTGAGGTCAGGGATCCGGAATGCATCATCGCAGATAACCTCCACCCGGTCGGAGACCCGGTTCAGCGCAAGGTTCCGGTGGAGCCAGCAGCAGGCTGCCGGGTGCTTCTCCACCGCGACCACCCGGGCACCCCGGTCGGCCGCAGGCACGACGAAGGGGCCGACTCCCGGGAACGGGACGAGGATCCGCTCCCCCGCTGACACGAGCTCGGTCACCCGCATCCGTTCGGTTGCCAGCCGGCTGGTAAAAAAGACCGTCGCCACATCGAGCTGGTACCGGAACCCGTACTCCCGGTGCTCGGTCCGCGTACCGGACCCGATGATGACCTCGTAGGGAACAACCCGCTCTTCCCCGGCGGCCATACCGGATCTCCGGAGAACTGTCCTGATGTTTCGCCGCTGCGAGATGAGAGCAAGGG
Source organism: Methanoregulaceae archaeon (assembly GCA_013331415.1). Taxonomy (GTDB): domain Archaea; phylum Halobacteriota; class Methanomicrobia; order Methanomicrobiales; family Methanospirillaceae; genus UBA9949; species UBA9949 sp10516u. The sequence continues at coordinate 13,896 of DUGL01000136.1, forward strand.
CGATATCCTCCTGGTAGGCATCAAGTTCCGGGGGAATCGTGATGAGCGCAATATCACCTATCACCTCGAACCGGTCGGAGAAGAGCGCGAGCTTTTCGGGGGGAATGGTGCCTGCCAGGACCTTCTTCAGGCTCATAGGGGAATCTTACATTACAGCGGGGAACTACTTAAACCGATCCCAGGACACCGACGATTGCTCCACGGGGACCTTCCCGGGATCTGCATTTGGATCCTTTACCAGGTACGTGTCACCTCGACGAGAACTGGTCCGGCCAGTCCTTCCCCGTGAAGGAGTGAGTCTTGCGATTTCCGGGCTTTACCTGCACAATACCGCGGCGAGGAGCTCCAGGAGACGGCGATGAACCATTGGAGAGGTGCGTTTCATACAGGATTTACAGCGGTATTATATTCATCGGGCGGCAACCTGTGAATAGGATCATGGAGCATACAAAGACTGCGCTGGTCGAGATCCAGATCGGGAAGATCCTCTCGTTTTTCCTCCTCATCGGGATCGGGGTCCCGCTTTTGATCGGCATCATGCTGGGGATCCCCATCCCCACCACCCTCTCCTTCATCGGCTCTACCGCAGTCCTCCAGGCGCTTGCCGCTCCCATTGGGGTCCTCCTGCATCTCGACCCCTGGGTCGTCCTGGCCATCATGATCTCCTTTGCCTTCGGCATCGTCCTCGCCATCCAGGAGGTGCTCAGGACGTTCGCTCTCACCTCTGATCGGGTCAGCCGCTGGCTCTCAAAAATTGAGCAGAAGATGGAGGACCACCAGTCACTCCACCGGTATGGTGCAGTATCCTGCATATTCATCGCCTGGATCCCGGGAATCGGCCTGTATGGCACCCCGGCGATAGCCTGGATCCTCCGCTGGGACCGGATCCAGTCCGCCATCTTCACGGTGACAGGGTTCTTCCTCGCCTCGCTCCTGATGATCGTAATCGCCGAAGGTGCAGCAATCCTCTTCTGATATGCATCATCAATCCCTGCCTGAAAAAAACCAGGCACCAGTGCATCCTTGTCCTGATTGTCAAGGCGGCCTCTCCCCCTCAAGCCCCCTCGCTGGTGCTGGTATGACTACAGGACCCTGCCCCCATACAGCCCACCGGGGATCTGCACCGGGTCGGTGATCGCCAGAATAAGGCCGGAAGAAATATACCCCATGCGGTGATGTGCTGGCAGCACGGGATGGGGAAGTGTGTAAAGGGATATCAGGCTGCCGGCTCCCGTCACTCTTCGATGTACACATCAATTACCCGGGGATCAGGTGACCGCTCCCTTCGCCAGAGCACCAGTCCGCCGATGGCAGACACGGCTCCTGCCGCAATGAGGAAAGCGCCGATGATCTGGAAGATCACGGGGAGCGTGAGCTGTGCATGCAGCATGATCAGGACGCCGAGTGCTGCAAGGATGATTCCACCGATCACCGTGACCAGCCTCCTTCCTCCCGGTACCGGCTGGAGCCCCGCGGTGACCACCCAGCCAAGCCCGAGAAGGAGACATGCCGCCCCGATCAGGACCGCGATGAATGCAGCAACACAGCCCGTGCAGAGCAGCGATAAAACGGCGATCAGCAGGGCGAGGATGCCGAGGGAGAGCGGGACCAGGAAAAATCCTCCGCTCCCCCGCGAGATGAAGAG
>DUGL01000059.1 GCA_013331415.1 Methanoregulaceae archaeon
CTGGTCGCAGACCGCGACCTTGTACCCCTTCGCGATCAGCCGTGCGATGTACCCCTCGACAGCGTGACAGGGGACTCCGGCGAGGGGTATCTTCTGTCCCCCGGCATCCTTTGAGCGGGAGGTCAGGGTGATATCGAGCTCGCGGGCAACCGTCCCGGCATCGCCACCAAACGTCTCGTAGAAGTCACCGATATGGAAGAGGAGAATGGCATCCCGGTGCTGCTCCTTGATTGCCCAGTACTGGGCCATGACCGGGGTCAGCCTGCCGGCCTGCACCACCGGCCCCGGAGCTCCTTTTGCCATGGTATAGGTGATCTCCATGCGATGAGAAATGCATGCCGATCGGGCAAGACGGGTACTATACTGCCAGGTTATGCCAAAACCTTGATGTATTCAGGCAAGAACATCCCCGTATGATCAGATCCAGATATTCCTATCTCCTCCTCATACCTGCTGTCCTGGTTGTTGCCCTTCTCTTTTCCGGGTGTACCGGTGCCCCCCATTCCGAGCGGACACCCCCCGCTCCGGGTAACAATACCCCGGGCATACCGCCATCTCTGCCGGAATTAACCCGGCCTGATGATTTTCCCACGGCACTGCAGTCTCATGCAGGTTCCGGCAGTAGCGAAACCCAGGGGGAGATGTATGAAAATATCCGTGAGATCACCGATGCCCTTGCTGCCCTGTCTGATGCATGGGATGCAAACGGCATAACCTGCCAGGGGAAGAGCTGCACCGGGCAGTTTATCAACTCTGCTGGAGATACCGTCACGATCAGGTCATCACTCTATGATTCTGTCGATGCAGCATCAGCCGCTTATGCAGCAGAAAAGGTAAAAGGAAGTTCCTACCGGCAGATCACCATCGCAGTGGGTGAGGAGTCGTACGCATGGCAACACCTGGCCGCGGCTGAGGCTGGTTTCCGGGAGAAGAACCTGGTCGTGATCATCCGGTACTCTGCAGGAGTCGGCATGGCATCAGGGAAGGAAGCAGCAGCACTGGCAGGCATGGCTGCACAAAATATGGGGATATGAATGGCAGATGGGGGAGTGAGGGTGGAGAATAAATGGAAAAAATAACGCAGGATATAGAGCCCACTGAAGAATGCATGGCAAACCGCCTTATTCACGAGCTGAGCCCGTACCTTCTCCAGCATGCACGAAACCCGGTCGACTGGTATCCCTGGGGAGATGAGGCGTTCGCCCGCGCTGCGGCCGAGGACAAGCCGGTCTTTCTCTCCATCGGGTATGCTACCTGCCACTGGTGCCATGTGATGGAGCAGGAATCGTTTGAGGATACCGCTGTTGCCCGGGTCATGAACGATCTCTTCATCGCGATAAAGGTGGACCGCGAAGAGCGGCCGGACATCGACTCGCTCTACATGACCGCAAGCCAGCTGCTCAGCGGGGGCGGGGGCTGGCCCCTGAACGTGATACTCACCCCGGACAAGCGACCGTTCTATGCGATGACCTACATTCCGCGAGAGCCGCGCTTCGGGAACCCGGGCATCATTGATCTCCTCCAGAAGATCGGGACGATGTGGAAGAAGGAGCGGGAAAAATTCCTCTCGGTCTCCCGGAACATTGCAGAAGCGCTTGGCGGTGGTCCGGAAAAGGGAAGGAGCCCGAACCGGGGTATCCTCGATGCCGGGTTTGAGGACCTCCGCCTCCGGTATGACCGGGTCCACGGGGGATTTGGGACCGCACCCAAGTTCCCTCTCCCCCATAACCTCCTCTTTCTCCTCAGGTACGCAGCGCTGAAGCATGATGATCGGGCAAAACGGATGGTGGAACAGACCCTGGCCGCCATGGCGAGCGGGGGTATCCATGACCAGCTCGGTTCCGGTTTTCACCGGTACTCGACCGATGCACGCTGGCTGGTGCCCCATTTCGAGAAGATGCTCTACGACCAGGCCCTCCTCGTCCTTGCCTATACGGAAGCATTCCAGGTCACCGGGAACCCGGCATTCGGACAGACTGCCCACGACTGCCTTGAGTACGTGCTCCGCGAGATGACATCCCCGGATGGGGGGTTCTATTCCGCCCAGGATGCCGATATCGCCGGGGAAGAGGGGGGCTACTACCTCTGGACAAAAAAGGAGGTCGAAGATCTCCTTCCCGGGGATCTCGCGGCAGTTGCGATTGATGCATGGCACCTGACAACCGCCGGGAATTTCATCGATCCGGTGAACGGTGAACGGTCCGGAAAAAATATTCTCCATCTCACGAAAAGACCGGGGGATGTTCCATCCGCAGGGGGCAGTGTTCCAGCAGAATTTTTCGCGAGGCTTGCTTCTGCCCGGGATATCCTCCTGGAAGCCCGGCGTGGACGGGAGCAGCCGCTCACGGACGACAAGGTGCTTGCCGACTGGAACGGGCTCATGATCGCCGCATGTGCACGGGCAGCCCGGGTATTTGGGGAGGACCGCTACCGGGAAGCTGCGGAACTCGCCTGCACATTCATCCTCACGAACCTGCGGGCAACTGACGGCGGTCTCCTGCACCGGTACCGGAACGGGACCGCAGGGATTGCCGGATTGTCTGCAGATTATGCCTTCCTCATCTTTGGTCTGACCGAGTTGTACCTGACAACGTTCGATCCCGCATACCTCTCCACTGCCCGCGACCTCGAGCAGTACTTCCATGCGCAGTTCTGGGACCCGCGAAAGGGCGGGTACTTCACCGCACCAGCGAGCGGGACGGATCTGATCGCACGGCAGAAAGATCTCTATGACGGCGCCATCCCCTCGGCGAACGCGGTGGCGTTCACCAACCTGCTCCGGCTCACCATGCTCACCGGGGACATATCATACGAGAAGCGGGCATCGGACCTCGCGCGCCTCTACGCGGGTCATCTCTCGCAATCCCCGGCCGCGTATACCTTCTTTCTCTGCGGCCTCTGCCTGGTGTTCGGGCCGGCCAACGAGGTGGTGATCGTACAGGGATCTGAAGATGAAGAGAATGCACAGGCAATGACTGAGGCCCTCCATGCACGGTACCTCCCGTTCACGGTTACTCTCATGAAACATCAGGATGACACAGGGATACTCGGATCGGTTGCACCATTCACCCGTGATCTTATCCCGCTCGAAGGGAAGAGTACAGCATACGTCTGCTCCCGGCATTCCTGCTTCCGCCCGGTGACAAGTACCGCGGAGCTCATCGGACAGATAGAAAAAAAATGAGGCCGGGGCCTTCTCCTGGGTCTGGTGGATCAGATGTTCCTGAGCGCGACAAGGTCCTTTACACCTGTCAGTTTCCAGACCAGCGAGCGTTCCTCGAGGGCGATCGCCTCGGGGGGGTCCTGAGGGGAGTGGCCGAGTGCCGCGAGGATGTTGTTTGAGAGATGGCGATCTTTTATCAGGTTGACGAACTCGCTGCGGATGATCTTCTTGTCGATCCCATCGGTCACCTCTTCGAGATAACCCCGGAGAGTAATGAACGTGTAGCAGGAGAGGTCTTTTGTATACTTCTCTATCTCGACCGCAACGTACGGGCTCTTCCTGAAGTACTCGATCTTCTTGCCATATTTTGTCGAGAGGAAATAGAGGAACTTACCATCGAAAACATAGAGGAACGGGGCGATATAGGGGTATTTTTCTCCCTGGAACGCAATGCGGCATACATATCCTTCCTCGATCAGGTGATCATAATCCTGCTTCTCCATGCGGGGAATTTTTACAATTTCCATAGCGGGCTCTCCTCTTTTTCCAATAGCAGCAGGGCGAGATAAATTTTTGTAATTCATCGCCCGGTATCGAACCGGGAATTGTACTGTACCCTGATTCCTGATCCCCGGACCAGACGACATGTTGTACAATCCCTGCGAGGGGCAATGATCTCTGCTGTAGTTCCTGCGTTGATACCATCGGATTGTGCGCGGTATCTTCCGATACAGAGTGAAAGATCAGGGGTGCAGCACCCTCACGGGCGGCAATCCTCGTTATCCCCTGGAGATAGCCGTGCGGTTTTTTTCGTGGTACCAGAAGCCCCGTTCCCTGCAGGTATCTCCCGGAAAGATAGGCTCAAGAGTTCCGGGAGAGAAGGTGATCTATTCATGCCGGAGAAGACGTCCCCTCTCACCTCCATCATCTTTGATATGGACAACACCCTCTTTGACCTGGTATCCGCAAAGATGCAGGCCTGCAGGGCAGTGACCGATCTCCTCGGAAGCGGGACTGCTGAAGAGCTCTTCTCCTACTTTCTCAGGAGACAGGGAGGGTTTGAGGATCCTGAGAACATCCGTGATTTCCTGCAGGACCAGGCCTGCTGTGATCCCGATATCTATCCCCGCTCCGTTTCGCTCTTCCGGGAAGTGCAGCTGGAGCACATCGAACCCTACCCTGGTGTCGAACAGACCCTCGGACAACTCCGGCTGCAGGGCTACCGCATCGGGCTGGTGACAGATGCCCACCAGCCAAACGCCATGGCCAGGCTTGAAAAAGCAGGTCTTGCCCGTTTCTTCGACCCTGTCGTGACCTTCGAGATGACCGGGGCACATAAGCCAAGCACCCTCCCCTTCCTGTGTGCACTGCTCCGGATGGGAAGTGTGGCAAGGGAGACCCTCCTTGTCGGGGACAGCCCGCGCCGGGATATCGCCCCGGGAACTGTGCTGGGGATGCAGACGGTCTATGCCCGGTATGGTGACCGCTTCTCCCGTCCCACCAGGGACGGCGGGGCAGACCATGCCATCGACCGGTTTGCCGACCTGCTCTCCATCGTGGGACTGGACAGCCCCGCAGCGGATCTCAGAAGGTTTATCGGTCAGTTCGATTGATCGGACCCTGCCATGATCCTCCCACAGCCAGCCTGTCGGGAAGGATCCTGATCGCTGATACCGGACAGAGCCCCGGTTCAGCCGTTCCCGGAAAGATCCGGAGTTCTTTCAGGGGAACGGGCAGCAGGGGATATCCCGCAGTATCGGAGAGATGCCCTGCGCCACCCTCCCCATGGCTGTTCCTGCACCGTGCGTGCGCTCTCTTCACGGAATGAACGAACGGCGCAGAATGACCGAAAAAGACTCGTGGCGAGTGAGCACACACACACCCCCCTCTGCACCCTTTGCCCCTTCCCCCATTATCCTGCAGGGAGGAACCACGAGAGTACCCTGAAGACGATCACAATGACAAGGGCTGCAGGAATGACGTACCGGCAGAGGGGTACGACAATGCGCATGAACAATGAGAGCCGCGAAATATCACCCCAGATCACCTCCGGGCCGACAAACCATGAGAAGGTCACTGCTATCAGGAGACCGCTGACAGAGAGGCCGAAGGTCCCGAAGATCTCGTCCATCAGGTCGAGAACGGGAACACCCCCGATATGGAGCGGGTAGGCACTGTAACTGAGCGCGGCCGGGAGCCCGACGAGGGAGACCACAATGGTCATGAGCGCAGCGGCACGCCGGCGTGGTATTCGTGCCATGGTTGCAAGGGTTACGGTGGGGACTTCGAGGAATGATATCGCGGAACTTATCGCCGCAAAGAAGAGGAGGGCGAAGAATACGACAGCAAGAACATCCCCCCAGGGCATCAGGGCAAATGCGAGCGGGAGCGTGGTGAAGGCAAGTTCGGGGCCTGCAGCAGGTTCGAGCCCGTAGGAGAACACGATGGGAAAAATGACGAGGCCGGCCAGGAATGCCACAGCGAGGTCCGCGGCCGTGACTATCGCGGCGGAACGGGGTATCTCCTCCCCTGATCTGAAATACGACCCATATGTGAGCAGTGCGCCGTAACCTACCGAGAGCGAGAAGAAGACCTGCCCTATTGCAGCACCCCAGATCAGCGGGTCGGCAAGGACCGAGAAATCAGGCGTGAGGAAGTACGAAACACCTGCTGCAAACCCTGGCAGCTGTACCGCGATGAGGACCATCCCGGTGAGGATGACAAAGATTGCCGGTACAAGGAACGTGGTGATCCGCTCGATTCCCTTCCTGACGCCAAACGATATGACTGCCCCGCAGATGGCAGCAGATGCAAGAAAGGAGATGATCGGCGCAAAGGATGCCGTGAATGCCGGGAAGAGTTCCCGGGTCCCGGAGAGGGAGAAGACGACATAGGCGAGCGTCCATCCGGTGACGACGAGGTAGTACCCGATGATGCCGGTCACGAGGATACAGACGATCCAGCCCGCGTGCCTGAGCGGGGACCGGGCCCTATGGAAGGCCTGTACCACCTGTGCACGCAGCCGGTGACCGGTCTGCATCTCGAGGATCATCATGGGGAGCCCGACAAGGAAGACTGCGCAGAGGTAGGGGACCAGGTAGGCCCCGCCGCCATTCTGCCCGACGATGGTCGAGAACCGCCAGATGTTCCCGATCCCCACCGCTGAACCGATAGATGCGAGAATGAATCCGAGCCGCGAAGACCATTCGTCTGCACCAGCATCCATGCAGGAATACTTTCGTTTTCCCCTGCCCATGAGGATATCCCTTCCCGGCCCGGCCGGAAGAGTTCCTGCCGGGAAAAGGCGAATGGGCGGGCAGGATTTTTTTCCGGGGCTTCACGTTTTCCAGGAGACCTGGAAATTACCCGGTACCAGGGCGTGTGGAGTGGGATACCCGGGGTTCGCGAGATCGGACAATCACCGGGATGTTCCGGGCACCGGGTCTGAAGTGGGGATCATGCCCACGAGTATCTTATAACTCCCTGGTTCCTATCTCTCACCTGGTATGACATCCCCGGAAAGAAGTCGTGTCCTCTTCATCTGCACCCACAACGCCGCACGGTCCCAGATGGCGGAGGGCTACCTCCGGGCCCGCTATGGCGACCGGTTTGAAGCCTTCAGCGCCGGGACTGAGGTAAACGGCGTCAGCACGGACGCGATCAGGGTCATGCAGGAGATTGGGGTGGATATCTCCCGTCACCGCTCAAAGCATATCAGGGAATTCGATGGCAGGGAGATGGATGTCGTGGTCACGGTCTGCGACAGCGCAAACGCCGCCTGCCCTTTCTTTCCCTGGGCACAAGAGACCGTTCACCAGGGTTTCCCGGACCCGGGAGCACTGGAAGGATCCGAGGCTGAGATCCTTGCCGGGTTCCGGGAGATCCGCGATGCAATAACCAGGTGGATCGATCAGAATTTTGGAACAGGTTCCCAGGACTCCCCAAAATCCCTGGTACGATGAGAAATTGATACCGTGGTCTGCACCTATGGCTGTCGTTGCGGAAAAGGTCCCCTGAACCCTGCCGGACCAACTCCAGCCGGTAGCAGGGCATTGCCCGGTATGCACACTGTGGGGGACCAATGATGGCATACGGGCCCGGTTTACAGCGCATGCGCAGATAATCAATGGTTACGGGCTGGCCGTACCACGTTACGACAGGGTGGAGGCACTCTATCGGATAGGTCTCAGGCTGAGCGGGTGCGGGGTGGGGCTGAAGTATCCGGGGGTTGAGGTTGTCGGGTCGCAATCATCGCTCTTCGCGCAGACATCCCGCTCTCCGCTCAGTCCCCGCCCAGCGCATCGATCTCTGGCGAATAGGGCTTGATATCGATCACGGGGGTGCCGTCGAGCGCATCCAGTCCGCGGACCCTCAGGACACCATCCTGAACTTCGATGAGATCCACGATTGAGAGGGCAACGGGGTTCGGCCGGTCAGGTGACCGGGTCGCAAATACCCCGTGCTCCACCGGGTTGTGCGGCGGGAACACGCGGAGGGTCCCCCGGTCGGCACGGTCGAACCAGCAGAGAACAAAGAGATGCTTCTTCTCACCGATACGAAAGAGCCCGGGCAGGTAGGGGGGATCGATCACGATCTCGGACTCCGTGTCAGATAACCGTCCCTGCCGGGGAGCATCTCCCCGCTGCCGGTAGGGGGACCTGACGTAGCCGATCGGGTGGAGTTCGATCGTCATCTTTCAGCAGTTCGTATCTTCCTAGCCAGGGTATCTGCACAGGGGATACAGACCTGTTTTTCGTCAATCATGCGGGTCTTTGCATCGGCAACCGGTTCACCGCAGCAGGAGCAGGCAACTGAGGCAAAAATCCTCGCCTTTTTCGGGGGGCTGGCCTGCACCTCCCGGACCTCCACGATCTCGTGCTGCGGTAGTGAGAGCACCCGGTCGGTTGCAGCATGCATGAGTGCATGGAACCGTGATTGTTCGTTGGGTGTTGCCGTGCCCGAGAAGACCTTCTTCCGGAGATCGTCCATTACCGACCGTTCCGGGTTGTCTTGCTCACGGACAAGGATACGGATCGCCCTGCCACTATCCCGGGAGATGAAGGTGAAGACATGCTTGCCATAGTCCCTGATGACCAGATTGCCCTTCCCTGCCGTGCAGCCGGTCACCATCTGGATGGCATCCACCCCGCAGGCATCGGTCTCTGCAACCGCAACGAGTTCTTCATCATAGGGCCGTTTCACGCCGAGTGCCTGCATTGCTGCAACTGCCGCCCGGTAGCCGGTGGCAAGGCCGGGGCAGGCGTGGCCGTGGAACCGGACACACTCGTCAAAGGCCGGATACTCGCCCAACCCGGGGTTTGTCTTCTGATGATCGTGGGTATCGCACATGGGTACTAGCTTCCATTTCTGTACATATCTCTTCTTCTTCACATTCCGGCCTGCAAAGGCAGGTCGGGATAACACAGGGCACCCCGGAGATCTCACCGATGACCACCGGGACACCATACACCGCTTCGATCTCCCCGGCCGTGATGACGCTCCGATCCCCACAGACATGGATTGTCCGGTCCTTCAGGAGGATGAACCGGTCCGCATACCTGAGAGCGGTATTCAGGTCATGCATCGTCATCACTGCGGCAATCCGGTGCTGGGAAACGATCTCACGTATCGTGGAGAGGATCGCCACCTGGTTCCTGAGATCCAGGCTGCTCGTGGGCTCATCGAAGAGGAGGATCTTCGGCTCCTGGACGAACGCCCGGGCAATCGCGATCATCTGGAGTTCACCCCCGCTCATCTCGTCAAGGTATGAGAGGCGGAGGTGGTTGATAGCGAACCGCTGGAACGCCGCATCAACTATCCTGAGATCCTTCTCCGAAATATCCCATCCGATGTGGGGGCGCCGGCCGAGGAGGACCGCGTCAAATGCGGTGAGGCGCCCGGTCTCCACCCGCTGCGGTACATAGCCGATCCGGCGGGCGACCTCCATCAGTTCGAGAGAGGAGAGGTTCTCCCCATCCACGGTGATGGCCCCCTGCTTCGGTGTCAGGATACGGTTCAGGCACTTCAGGAGCGTCGTCTTCCCGACACCATTTGGCCCGAGGATGGCAACGATCTCCCCTTCGCTGATGGAGAAGGCGATGTCATCGAGGATCTCCTTGTTCTGGTAGAAGAACTGGAGTTCATCGACCGAGAGGATCATCTCCGGTACCCCCGCAGGAGGAGATAGAGGAAGACGGGGGCCCCCATGAAGGCCGTCAGGACCGCGACCGGGAGGACGTACGGGGCAACAATGATCCTTGCAACGGTATCTGATGCAAGGAGGAGGATCCCTCCCATCACCATGGAGCCGGGGATCAGGAAGCGCTGCTCGTCACCGATTATCCGCCTGACCATGTGCGGGCAGACGAGGCCGACAAACCCGATCACCCCGAGAAATGAGACAATAACCGCTGTAACGAGCGCAGCAACGATCATACCGATGTTTCTGAGCCGCTCCACGTTCACCCCGAGCCCTTTTGCAGTCTCATCACCGGCATCGATGGCATTGTAGTTCCAGCGGTTCGCGATGAAGTAGATGCAGGCAATCGCAACGATTGCCGCCATCAGGGTCAGGGACTGCCAGCTCGCCCGGCCGACATCCCCGAACGCCCAGAAGACGACCGCAGCAAGCTGTGCATCATCCGAGAAGTACTGGAGGAACATCGTTCCAGCGGTGAAGAGTGAGGAGAGGGCAACCCCGGCGAGGATCATCACTTCCGGGGATGCCCCCCGGATCTTTGATATGAGGAGGATGACCCCCGTTGCCAGGAGGCAGAAGATGAAAGCGACTGTTGTCGTGAGGTACGGGTTGTTGATGGTGATCGCGCTTGCGATTGTCGAGGTCATCCTCCCCGTCCCGAGGACAACGACTGCAATGGCAGCACCGAATGCACCGGCGTTCGAGATGCCGAGCGTAAATGGTGAGGCAAGGGGGTTCCTGAGGATCGACTGCATCGCAACACCGGCAACCGAGAGGCCGACACCAGCGACGATTGCGGTGAGCGCCTGCGGCAGGCGGATATTCCAGATGATCGCATCCCACTTGGTCGAGACGTTCTGCCCGAGGAGGGTCATCAGCACCTCGTATGGAGAAATTGCAACTGCCCCAACCGAGATAGAGATGATGAGGAGGGCAAAGAGGGCGACGATCCCCCCGAGGATCCAGAGCCACTTCCGGTAGGTATACCGGAGGTAGTCATGGGGGAGTGTGCCGCATTCAAAGTGCACCTGTCATCCTCTCCTCAGCGTGTTCATGACGGAATCACAATGGAAGCTGAGCGAACCCGAGGTCTCTATACTCGCTGTTCAGTTCGTCGAAAACCGGCTGACCCACAAAGAAGGTATAAATCTCGTCTGCTTTCTCTGCAGGATCGATATCAGCAAACCGGTCGGGATACAGGATCTTACCGATAAAGTAGGCATCTGCGAACACGGTTTCATAGTTAATGTTGTAGAAGTTATAGGGAAGGACACCATAGACCCTGCCGTTCTTCACCGCCGAGAGCCCCTTCAGGGCAGGATCGGTTTTCAGCTGGCCGATGGCTCCCTCATTCTCCATCTGGGTCGTCCCGACATCGATGAAGAGGTACTCTGGGTCCCAGTCAACGATCGCCTCTTTTGCAACATCGACATGCGCCGTGCCAAGTCCTGCTGCGACATTCTCTGCATGCACCCAGAGGAAGGGCGGGTAGGCAGGTTCGCTCGANNATGATGCCATGGGCACCTGCTGAGGAGACTCCCCCGATATAGACCCGTTTCCTTTCCGCGGGAAGGATATCCCCAGTGCGGCGCTCGAGATCCGCCATCATCGACTCTATGTATTCAATCACCTCGTCAGCGCGATCCTCTCTCCCGATGGCCTTCCCCATCACGCGGAGACCTTCATACATCTCGGCCTTCTCGGCATCGTTCCTGAGCGAACCGTAGGGGAATGCAACAACCGGGATACCGGTCTTCTTTTCGAGGGTATCAGCCTCAGCGGCACTCGTGGCGTATGCCGTTCCCGTTGAACCGGTCTTGAAGACCAGGTCAGGGGCGAGAGAAATGACCTTCTCGGGATCATCCTTTCCACGGAACTCACCGAAGAGGGGGAGATCCTTCATCCATTCCCGGTGGACCAGGGCATAGGGGCGGCCTTCCATTTCCCGGACTTCTTTCTCAATGCTGTCAACGCCGACGATCAGGTCCTCTCCCTGGAGGTACACGAGGTAGCGGATGCAGCCTGAGCCCGAACAGAGCACCTCCGTTGCCGGCACGGGAACGGTGACCGTTCGGCCAAATCCGTCAGTCAGAACGGATTCGGACAGGGCAGCGGACCTGTCGGGCGGTATATCTGGAGACTCCCGGGTATCATTGATACACCCGGCAATAACGAGCAGCATGACAAGGAGCAGCCCAATAATCGTGATAAATTTCATTGAATTCATAGTATCTGATCATACCATTAAATGCAATCATCATTTTTAACGCTATTGAAATTAACTATAATATGAATGCGTTATAATTATCACAGAGAAGAGAGTTCCATAGTGTCATCCCGGCCGGGCCATCAGCAGCCTGGTACCGTCCAGGAGAGGGGTGATGTCACACCGACCACGGGGACCCAACAACGGGACTCGATTCTGCCTGCCGTGTATTCATGGCAGTGATCCTCAACCAGGAGATCACCAGAACATTGGAGAAGCACATATCCGGAGTGGGTTTTTTACCATTGGCGCGAATCGTATTGACGCACTCATTTTTTCATGGCATCATCCCTGGATAAGCACGTAACCCCTGATGACTTGAGAGGGGGTAAATCCCCTGGAAGAGGGAGGAGATCGCCCCTCTCACATTCCTGATCTCACGACCCCGCGGGGATGGCGCTCGTGCAACCACGCAAGATCCCTATTCTCCGGATGGCAGGGATACCTCTTTAGGCTGAGACAGGAGAGATCACGTTCATGTGCGGGCGGTTCACCATCACGGTCACGATAGGCATTGCTGAGCGGTTCGGGGTGGCGCACTGCGAAATCCCGGACCTGCCCCGCTATAACATCGCACCCTCGCAGGCAATACCGGTCATTCTCCGGCAGGAGGCGGGAGACCGGGCATGCGTCCCGATGCGCTGGGGCCTCATCCCTTCCTGGGCAAAAGATCCCGCAGCGGTGCGGCCCGCAGTCAACGCACGGGCAGAGACCCTCGATGAGCGGCCGACATTTCGCACCCCGCTTGCCCGCCACCGCTGCCTGGTCCCGGCGAGCGGGTTCTACGAATGGAAGAAGACGGGAAAGACTGCGTTTCCGTACTACATACACCGCAAAGACGACGAAATCTTTGCATTCGCCGGCCTCTATGACCTCTGGAGATCTCCCGAAGGAGAGATGACCCGGACCTGTGTCATCATCACTACCCGCCCAAACCGGGTGGTCTCCCGCTACCATGACCGTATGCCGGCAATCCTGATGCTGGAGGACGAAGACCGGTGGATCGATCCCCGGCCCCTGTCAGCGGATGAACGCCGGGAGCTCCTTGCACCTTATCCCGATGACCTGCTTGAGGTGTACCAGGTATCAACAGCCGTGAACAAACCGGATGCCGAGGGGGCGCATCTCATAGCGCAGAGCAGGACCGGGACGCTGCCGATATAGGACCCTCCTCTCTCGCGGCCTTGAGGACTCCCTCCGTTACTCCTTCCCCGAGAGTTCTCTCACCCGGTTCTTCACTTCATCAGCATGGCCGATGACTCTCACTTTCCTCCATACAGAAGCAATGGTCCCGTCCGGGCCGACAAGGAACGTGCTCCGTTCGGTGCCCAGACCAATCGCACCGAAGAGCTTCTTCTCCTTCCAGACCCCGTAGGCTTCAAGGACCCCGTGGTCAGTATCTGAGAGGATTGTGAACCGCAGGTTCTGCTTGTCAGAAAATTTCTTGTGGCTGTCCACGGAGTCCCCGCTGACACCGATGATTACTGCGCCAAGAGCAGTAAACTCATCTGCGGATTCGGAAAAACTCCGTGCTTCAAGGGTGCAGCCCGGGGTATTGTCCCGCGGGTAGAAGTACACGACCACCCACTTCCCCGCCATATCTGCGAGGCATACGTTCTGTTCATCAGCATCAGGGAGGCAGAAGAGCGGTGCGGGTTTCCCGAGCAGGGGATCGTCAGGTGTATCAGGCATAGGGTATCTCCAGTGAGTGATTGTGCAGGTGAGGGTAAAAATAAAACGCCCGGGGAACTGCAGGAATCCGCGGTCGTACCCATAACCCGTGAGGAGGATCCTGTTCAGGATACCTGGTCGCAGGTCTTCCCGGGGGATTCCGGCAAAACACTGGAGGGAGAACCCAGATACATGCATTTCCGGGCATCTCCGGCCGGACCAGTTGGCGATCCGGGCCGGATGACCCCCTGGTGTCCTTACCTCAAAAGATTGAGACAGGACAGGACATCCATTGCCCAGGACCCTGAAAAAGCACTGCCTTATGACGAGGGAAAATACCTGTTCCATAACCCTGGTTCGCGCACCCGCCTGCCGGCACTCCAGCCTGAACAGGCCGGGTCCCGCACCCTATCCTGCCGCGCATGGTCGAACTACCCCAAAAAATACCGGCATTATAAAAGATTTGGCATTGGTCAAGGGATACTATTAAATAAATATAAAGCATTATAAAAACCGCTTCCAATACCCCCGCGGCCAGGTATTCAGCAGCAGGCACTTTTCAGCGTCTTTCCGCCTGGCCGGGTGCGGGTTCCAGGAGTCGATTCACAGGAGATGCCGGCCATGCACAATCCACAGTACATCACCTCACCTGACCGGCTCAACGGGCTTCCCCCCGGTGAGCGTGAAGCCATAGAAGACGTCATCAGGACGTTTGCATTCAGGACAAACGAGTACTATGCGGGCCTGATCAACTGGGATGATCCCGATGACCCGATCAGGAAGATCATCATCCCGGACAGCCGGGAACTCGAGGACTGGGGAGCACTCGATGCATCTTCGGAAAAGAATTATACGGTCGTCCCCGGGCTCCAGCATAAGTATCCCCAGACGGCCCTCTTCCTTACCGTTGATGTCTGCGGAGGGTTCTGCCGTTTCTGCTTCAGGAAACGTCTCTTTATGAACGGGAACGATGAGATCACCCGTGATTTTGCTGAAGGTATCAGGTATATCAGGAACCACCCGGAGATCACCAATGTGCTCATCACCGGGGGGGATCCCCTCCTCCTCGCAACATCTCGTCTCCGGTCCCTGATCGAGGACATCAGGAGCATCGAACATGTCCAGATCATCCGGATCGGGAGCAAGATGGTTGCTTTCAACCCGTACCGGATTCTCAATGACCCCGTACTGCCGGACCTGATCCGTCAGTACAGTACGCATGAGAAGAGGATCTACATCATGGCCCATTTCAACCATCCCCGCGAGCTCACCCCGGTAGCGATTGAGGCACTCGACCTCCTGCGCGATGCCGGGGCTGTCATTGTCAACCAGACCCCGCTGATACGCGGCATCAACAGTGATCCCGCTGTGCTGACAACACTCTTCCAGAAGCTCTCGTTCATCGGGGTCCCCCCGTACTACGTCTTCCAGTGCCGCCCGACCCGCGGCAACCGGCACTTCGAGATACCGGTCGAGGAGGCGTACGGGATATTTGAGCGGGCAAAAGCGAATTGTTCCGGGCTTGCGAAGCGGGCGCGGTTCGTGATGTCGCATGCAACCGGCAAGATCGAGGTCGTGGGAAGGACTGAACAGGCAACGTATTTCAAGTACCACCAGGCTGCGGATCCCGCTGATGTCGGGCGCTTCATGGCCTTCAGGAGCAATCCTCTTGCATACTGGTTCGATGACTATACCGTGCTCCTCGAGGACAGCCGGATCATGAGCGATGAGGATGAAGATCTGCCGGCCTTCTCTCCCCCGCGGGGTCTGCCGGACGATTCCCAGGCGGCAGGATGAATCCGGGGCCCCCTCTTCCTACTTTCCTTTCCTGAAGAATCCGAACGGGTCGCGGTGGTTGAAGAGGAGCGATGACCGTTTATGCGGAAATATGCCCTCATCAACCGATTTTACCTCCTCGATCGAGTAGAAGGCCCGTGGAAGATACCGGTGAATCCCGTTTATCACTTCATCGAGGTCATGCCGGTTTATTACCGAGAGGATGATCTTCACCTTCCCTTTCGAGCCCTCCCCATCGGCAACCGTGACCCCGTAGCTCCGTTCCCGGAGCCAGAAGACAAGCCCGCTGACCTCCTCGTTTGAGATCACCCTGACAAAGACCGTCCCGATCGAGAGGCGCTCCTCCACCGCCATCCCAAGGAGTGTCCCCGCGGCGAAACCGCCGCCGTAGGCGATGTAGGCCGGAATATTTGTCACGTCATTGAGCACCTGCCCGATTGCGAACAGCCAGATGATAACCTCGAAAAATCCGATGATCGGGGCAATGTACTTCAGCCCCTTTGCGATGAAAATGACCCTGATCGTTCCCAGGCTGACATCGCAGACGCGAAAGAAGAAGATCAGGAGCGGGAGGA
>DUGL01000151.1 GCA_013331415.1 Methanoregulaceae archaeon
CCCGTGTCAGGTTCAACCGTACCGGCACTCCCGCGATGACGGTCGGGGGGACCGGGGATGTGCTCGCCGGGGTGGTAGCCGGGCTCTTCTGCCAGCTGCCGGCCTTTGATGCGGCCTGTATCGGTGCCTATGTGAACGGGAAGGCCGGGATGGCGGTCGGGAAACTGCATGCCGGGGGAATGCTCCCTACCGACCTTCTCGACCATATCCCCGGTGAATTGTTTGGACGCGGAGGATCATGATGCCAGAGTTTACGCATATTGCGGAAGACAGGGTCCGCATGGTGGATGTCGGTGAGAAGGACGAGCTGCGGCGGCTCGCGGTTGCCACGGGGAGAATTTACCTGCGGAGAGAGACGCTTGCCGCAATACAGGACGGGACGGTGGTCAAGGGAAATGTGCTGGCAACCGCCCGGGTGGCCGCCACGCTCGCGGTCAAGGACACGTTCCGCCTCATCCCGATGTGCCATGCCATCCCCGTCACCTCAGTCGAGGTCGATTTTGACCAGAAGGAAGAGTATATCGCTGCATCGGTCAGGGTGCGGTCGGTGGGAAAGACCGGGGTGGAGATGGAGGCGCTCACCGGGGTCTCGGTCGCCCTGCTCACCATCTGGGACATGGTGAAATCGGCAGAGAAGGATGAGCGCGGGCAGTACCCGGTCACCAGGATCGAGGCAATCCGGGTGATTTTGAAAGAGAAATGCTGATACCTGCGGGCATGGGTTTATCACGCTTCCTGTTGACATGATATGGTCTTGCGGGATGCGTCCCGTGAAGGAATGTGGCGTGGGAACACGCTGAACCTGGATGTGACAGAGCATGGCGAAATCGATGTATGCCTACGTACGAGAGGCATGGAAGAAACCTGCAGAGACCGGCGTCAAGGAACTCCAGTGGCTCCGGATGCAGGAATGGCGGCGCGAGGGGAGTGTCGTCCGTCTGGAGCACCCGACCCGTATCGACCGGGCAAGGAACCTTGGCTACAAGGCCAAGCAGGGTGTTGCCGTTGTGCGGGTGCGTATACGGCGCGGTGGGCGCAGAAAACCCCGGTACGTGCGGGCACGGAGGTCCGCGCGGATGGGTGTCAACCGGATAACCGCCGGGAAAAGCCTCCAGCGCATCGCAGAAGAGCGGGCCTCGGTGAAGTACCCGAACATGGAAGTGCTCAACTCCTACTGGGTTGGCCAGGACGGGAAACAGAAGTGGTTCGAGGTCATCCTGGTAGACGGGCACCACCCGTCAGTGCGGGCTGACAAGAACCTCGCCTGGCTCAAGGATCCCGCCCACCGCGGGCGGGCAGAGCGCGGGAAGACCAGTGCAGGCAGGAAAGGGCGTGGCATGATGAACCGCGGAAGGGGAACAGAGAAGACCCGGCCGAGTATCAGGTCACACGGCAACCTGGGCAAATAATTTCTCTCTCCTTTTTCCCGTTCCTGGTCTGATGATGGAGACGGATGCCTGTGTCCATCCCTGCCCTGCAGGGAATGCTTCGGTCCGGAGAATGGCGCTTGAAGCCGGTGCGCTGGGGCTCCGGGCCATCGTTGCCCGGGATGCCATGCCCGGTGAATACGCCGGGGTGCGCATCATCCCGGCGCTTATCATCAGTGAACCCGATATCCGCAAGGTCAGCGGCCAGATCAGGAAGCGGGGGACCGTGGGCACCCTGGTCCTCGTGGATGCCGGTGAGAACGGGTTCAACCGTTCGCTCCTGGCCATGAAAGGAGTCCATGTCCTCAGGAATATCTGCCGGACCCACCGGAATGCCTTTGACCACGTAGCCGCGCGCCTCGCTGAAGCGAGCGGGGTGGCGGTTGACATCGATCTCTACCCCCTTGTCCATGCGAGGGGAGCGGCCCGGCAGCGGGTATTGCACCGGTACATTGACCTGATCCGGCTCAGGTCGCGGTACCATTTTCCCCTCACCCTCTCCACGAATGCCTGCTCGGTCCTGGATATGCGGTCTCCCGGGGAGATGCAACTGCTCTGCACGCTGTTTTCCCTGCCTGAAGAGGATGCAGCGCTCGCCCTTTCAACACCTGAAGCCCTGCTCCAACCGGGGGAACCGGTCCGGGTGGTCCGATGAAGGCACGACCTCCTACGCTTCGGGAGAAGAAACGCTACATCCTTGCCGGCATCTGGCCCCCCGAACCCGAACCCGATCCAAAAGAGCTCTATGGCGCCGTGCTCGAGGCGGTCACCAGCCTCTTCGGTGATGCTGCAACAGCCAGGATACGGCCGGTTGTCATCTCCTGCGGGACCGGGTATGTCCTGCTCCGGTGTTCCCGGGGGTGCGAGAAGCAGTTCCGCATAGCGCTCGCAACGCTTACCTCTGTCGGAGAGCGAAGGGTAGTACTCCATCCGAAGGCGACCTCAGGTACCCTGCTGGCGCTCCGCAGGAAGATACCTCCTGCGCTCCCCTCCCGGGAAGGAGAGGACGGGGTGGTGCAGTACCTGGGAAAAGAATGGTCCGCCCGGCGATATCACGGTCAAAAGATTGATTTGCTGGAAAAAGGAATTAAAGGACAGGCACCTGTATATATAACCCAGGATGATATTGAGGAACTCGCATGCAGCCACAGGCATACCAGATGGGATACGACCGGGCAATAACGGTATTCAGCCCGGATGGCCGGCTTTATCAGGTCGAATACGCTCGTGAAGCGGTCAAGAGAGGCACGACCGCTGTCGGAATAAAATGCGAGGACGGGATCGTTCTCATCGTGGACAAGCGCGTGAGCTCGCGCCTGCTCGAGCCATCGTCGATCGAGAAGATCTTCATGATCGATGAGCATATCGGGGTCGCCTCGTCAGGCCTCGTAGGGGATGCCCGGGCACTCGTGGACCGGGCCCGGATAGAGAGCCAGATCAACCGNNGTCACCTACGATGAGCGGATCGATGTCGAGGCACTCGCAAAGAAGCTCTGCGATCACATGCAGACCTACACACAGTTCGGTGGTGCACGCCCGTACGGGACTGCCCTCCTTATCGCCGGCATCAGCGACGGGAAGTGCCGGCTCTTCGAGACTGACCCGTCCGGGACGCTCCTCGAGTACAAGGCGACCGGGATCGGTATCGGGCGAAATGCAGTCATGAAGGTCTTTGAAGAGGAATACTCCTACGAAGCCCCGCTCCGGGATGCCATCCTCCTTGGCCTGAAAGGACTCCACGATGCGACCGAGGGTAAATTCGATGTCAACACGGTCGAGATCGGGATCATCGAGAGCAGCAAGCCGGAATTCCGGAAGATGACCAAGGAAGAGGTCGCCTCCTTCGTCGAACAGATTGAGAAGTAAGGTGGTCTGATGATACCCCTCGAGAGGGCAGTCGTCGCACGGCTCGAGAGTCACGGGGAAAAATTCGAGATCCTTGTCGATCCTGACCTTGCGGTCCGGTACCGGCAGGGAGATCCGATCGAACTCGAGGATATGGTGGCAGCCCTCTCGGTATTCGAGAACTCTTCGCGCGGTACACGGGCATCTGACGAGGCTTTGACCAAGGTCTTTGCCACGACCGATTTCCCCGCAATCGCGAACCGGATCATCCAGAAAGGAGAGATCCATCTCACCGCTGAGCAGCGCCGGCAGATGATTGCCGAGAAGCGCCGCCAGGTGATCACCTTCATTGCACGAAATGCGGTCAACCCCCAGACTGCTCTCCCCCATCCGCCGCAGAGAATCGAGATGGCAATGGAAGAGGTGCGGGTGAACATCGATCTCTACAAGAGCCTCGATGAACTGGTGAAGGAGACGGTCAAGGCGCTGCGCCCCATCCTCCCGATCCGGTTTGAAGAGGTGCGGATCGCAGTGAAGGTACCTCCTGACTTCGCCTCGAAAGCGTACGGGGAGATCCAGGCTTCTGCCCAGATGGAGAAGGAGGAATGGCAGAAGGACGGGTCCTGGATATGTGTTGTCAGGATACCGGCTGGGATCCAGGGGGATTTCTACGAGATGATCAACCGGGTCACCCGGGGGCAGGGCGAGGTGCGCCTGCTCAAACAAGTATATTAACCGAGATGACATAGTATAAGAGACATACAACCGGGATGAGATTATGGCCAGGAAGACACAAAAGGCAAAAGGGAGGGTGACCGGAAGTGCCGGGCGGTTCGGCCCGCGGTATGGACGGTTCATCCGGAAACGTGTTGCCGAGACCGAGAAGATCTCACGGGCAGCCCACCGCTGTCCGCGGTGCGATACAGTATCGGTCCGCCGGAAAGGTACAGGCATCTGGGGATGCCGGAAATGCGGCTTCAAATTTGCCGGCGGTGCATACCAGCCCCAGACGCCTCAGCTCCGGATTGCGCTCCGCACGATCGAGCGTGCGCTCGGCAAAGAGGAGTGATCCGGCATGGCTGGCTCGTACAAGTGCGCCCGGTGCAAGCAGAAGGTCGAGATTGACGTCAATGTCCGCTGCCCGTACTGCGGGCACCGGATCCTCTTCAAGGAACGCGGCGCTGCGATCAAAGAGTTATCGGCTCGATGAGCATCATTTCCACCTCGAGAAAACCCGTCCCTGAACTCCGGTCCCTGGCAAAGGACTTTGCTTTCGCTGCCGGTTGCCTGTATATCGTCCGGGGGAAGATGGGGCTCCCGGATATCGATGCAATCGATCCTGCACTTCTCATTTTTTCCCAGGTTAAGGGGGAGCTCTACTCGCTGCAGCTCTCGTCACACGGCTCTCCTGTGGCCGCATTCCTGATCCCTGCCGTCACGGTCACCCGCCGGGAGGGTCCGCTGGTGGCAGGGATTGTCGTGGGTGACCCATCCATTTATGAGCGGCTGAAGCCATATATAGCGGTGAAATTGTCAGAAGCCTGCAGGGAGGGTACGTGTGTCTTTGATGGCACCCGGTCACGCCGCTACCTGCTCTCACTCGAGTATCCATGAGGCATGAAGCGCACTTCCGGTTCAGGTCGGCAGATGCCGGTCACCTGTTCCGTGCCGTCGCCCCTGAGATGGAGGCGGAGTCAACCCCCCGCTCCCGGGCCGCATGCCTGCTCGAAGCACCCGATACCCTGGTGCTGAACGTGCAGGCGGCCGATATTGCCGCCCTTCGCGCCGCGCTCAATATGTGGCTCCGGCTTATCTCAGTGGCACAGGAGATGCAGGAACTGCTGAACAATCAGGAAACGATACCATGAATGCACTCTCACCCAAAATCCAGAACCAGATCGCGATGCTCCAGCAGATGCAGCAGCAGATGCAGACCATTGGCGGCCAGAAGGCCCAGTACGAGATGGCAGTCCGCGAGGCAAAGCGTGCGATCGAAGAGCTCTCGGATGTTGCCGAGGACGCCCCGGTATTTTTGAGCGTCGGAACGGTCATGATGGAGAAGAAGAAGGATGCCGTGCTCACGACGCTGAACGACAAGATCGAGACCCTGGAACTCAGGATCAAGTCGCTCGAGAAGCAGGAAGGGATGCTCTCCGGTAAGTTCGAGCAGCTCCAGGCGCAGGTCAAGCAGGCGCTCGAGGGGAAGGCCCCCGGGGCTGCCTGAAGAATTTTACTTTTCTTCTGCCTGCCTGATACGCTGCAGCAGGTTGATGGCGTTTACCATCGCTTCGGTAGAGGCGAGCACGATATCGTCCCCGGACCCGCTCGCAGAGAAGATATTCCCGTGTTCATCCTCTACCGCAATGTTCACATGCCCTATGGCATCCGATCCCCCGGAGATCGCCTCGATGTTGAACTCCTTTAACTGGATCTTTGCGGGCACGACACCAAGGATAGCCTTCAACGCGGCATCTACCGGCCCTGTTCCGGTGCTGCTGCAAACCAGCTCTTTTCCATAGACGAGCGCTTTCACGCTGGCTGTCGGGATGACATGGTTGCCGGTCATGATCGCGATGTCCTGGAGCTCGATCGCCCTGCCCCCGTTCCCGATCCCCATCACGGTCTCTGCTATCTCGTAGAGGTCGGCATCGGTCACCTTCTTCCCTTTGGTGGACATGAACTTGACCTTCTCCACGATCTGGTCAATCTCGGAATCCGAGGGCGTGATGTGGGCGTGGGTGAGCATCTGGCGCACGGCGTGGCGTCCCACATGCTTCCCGAGCGTCAGCTTTCTCCGGTGACCGACCATCTCGGGGGTCATGATCCCGGGCTCGAACGTTGCGGCACAGGCGATCACCCCGTGGGAGTGGATCCCGCTCTCGTGCGAGAAGGCGTTGTCACCCACGATCGGCTGGGTGGGGAGAACGGCTATCCCGGAATACCGCGAGATGAGGCGCGAGGTCTCAAACAAGCGTTCGGTCTTCACCCCTGTCCTGACCCCGTAGATGGATTCGAGGATCATCACCGTCTGCGCAATGTCCGCATTCCCGGCTCGCTCGCCGAGCCCGTTCACGGTGACCTGGACCTGCGATGCTCCTGCTTCCACTGCGGTGACCGTATTTGCCACGGCGAGGCCGAAGTCGTTGTGGCAGTGGACATCCACCGGGCAGTCCACCTCGGCGACAATCCGGCCGATGAGCTGTTTCATCGCAGTCGGCGTGTACACCCCGACCGTGTCCGGGACATTGATGATGGTCGCCCCGGCCTCGGCAGCGGCCTGGAAGACCGAGATGAGATACTCTGTTCCGGTCCGCGTCGCGTCCATCGCCGAGAACATGCAGAGGTCGCAGTGGTCCCGGACGTAGGAGACGATCTCCCGCGTGATATCGAGGACTTCCTCGGGCGTCTTCTTGATCGTGTGCACCCGCTGGACCTCGGAGGTCGGGATGAAGACATGGACCATGTCCACGCCGCAGTCGATGCAGACATCGACATCCTCTTTTCGTGACCGTGCGAGGCCGCAGATGACCGAATCGAGTCCAAGGTCGGCAATGGCTTTGACGGTCTCCCGCTCACCCTCCGATGAGGCAGGGAATCCGGCCTCGATGGCATGGACGCCGATCCCGGCGAGCTGGCGGGCTATGTCGAGTTTCTGTGCAAAGGTAAATGATATACCCGGCGTCTGTTCACCGTCCCGGAGGGTGGTGTCAAAAACAGTCACGTGTTGTTTTGCCTGGCTATCGGTGAAGAAAACAATTCCCCACGTCAGTTGTTATGGGAACCATACACCAATTAAAATGCGCTCATATTATAAAACAGTGAGCAAAAGGGCTGTCTCCTGCCCGCTACATCGATATGTTTAATAGCTTTATTTTCCCTATACTATGAGCGCAAACCCGCCTTAACTCAGCTTGGTAGAGTGCGCGGCTGTAGTATGATTTGCCGCAACCAGGCAATTGCGCAGCTACCGCGATGTCCCCGGTTCGAATCCGGGAGGCGGGACTATTTGCGGAGATCGTGCCCAGGTAGTGTAGTGGCCCATCATGTCGGCCTGTCACGCCGACGACTCGGATTCGAATTCCGACCTGGGCGTTTCTCTTTTCAGGGGATATCGTGTTCCCTGCGATACCCGGTTCCAGCACCGGAATTATCATGAGAACGAGCTGCCGGCGAATGCCGCTTCTGGCGGAACAGGATATCTGGGTTTGATGGCTCCCGAGGTGAACGGAAAATGCTCATGCCCGGGGCATCTTGTCCGTGTTCATTCATCACGGTGATGAACCAGAACCTGCCCGAATACTTATCATAACACATAAATACCTCTGATTGCGACTTTAGGGCATCAATTGTAAGGAGGTACACTATTGGAAGGAACACGTTTATTGGAA
>DUGL01000160.1 GCA_013331415.1 Methanoregulaceae archaeon
GTGGATGTTGCATTTTTCCTGCATTCTTTCGGAACATCCCCGAGCTCGCAATTGAATCCTGTCTTTATTCAGGATACATGCCTCCTCCCAAACACATTCCACGGATACCTGACCACAACCATCACCGCCGCAGCCCCCACAATCAGGACCGGTATCGTATAGAGCGCTGTCGTGAGCGAATACATATCGGCAATCATCCCGTTGATCGCCACCCCGATCCCGCCTGCACCGATAGCCACGCCGAGCATCAGGCCGGAAGCCATGCCCACCCGTGAAGGCATTATCTCGTGTGACATCGCGACGGTCACCGCGAAACTCGACCAGAGGAAGAGCCCGAAGAGGATGAGGGCGAGATAGGAGACCAGCCCGGTCGAACCAAGGAACAGGAACAGGAACGGGACCGAGCAGAGGAGACTCACGATGGTAAACTCCTTCTTCCCATGCGCATCGGCAATGATCCCACCGCTGATCTGCCCGGCAACCCCGGCGAAGAGCATCAGGGTCATCAGGAGGTTGGCAGTGAAGAGATCGAAACCCCGGGATACCAGGAGCGGCGGGAAGAAGGCGATAGCCGTGAAGACAGCCCATGCCCTGAGCGTGGATGCCGCAAAGAGGGATACCAGCGGGGAGAGAGAGACACGGGGCTGATCGATCCCTGTTCCCGGGTCCGGGGCCGGGTTCTCCCCCGGAGGCAGTACTTTCCGGAGGACAACCGCCATGACCAGCGCGGGGACAATGAGGAGCGTGAGCCCCTGCAGGCCGAACAGGGCAACCACTGCACCGGCAATCAGCGGCCCGAGCGCATACCCGATGTTTCCCCCGACCACGAAGGTCGCGGTGATCCTGCCCCGGTTCACGGTATTGGCTATCCGGCTCACGATCGAGAGAGCGTTCGGGTGAAAACAGGCATGGCCGATGGCCGCGAGCCCGGCGCAGGCGAGGAGGAGGGGGTAGCTTGTCACGACGCCTATGAGACCGATGAACACCGCTGAAATGAGGAGGCTCGTCGAGACGTGCAGCTGTTTCCCGTGCCGGTCCGAGAGCCAGCCGAAGAACGGCTGGGTTGCCGACGAGGTGAGGTTGTACGAGGTCACCATCAGCCCGGCGAGAAAGAAGGAGAGCCCCCGGTCGGCAATCAGCAGCGGGAGGACTGCCGGGATCACCGGCATGTAGATGTCGGTCACCAGGTGGGCAAACGAGAGCGGGTAGATCGATCGATATCCGGGATTCCTCGTTCCATCAGCCAGGAGTGCTCACCCTGCTTAATGGTTCTTGTCCATAGGTTTTGATACTGCTGGATATTCTCCCTGCTGAAAATGTGCTTGTCCGTCTGTATTCTTTTCCTACACTACCAAGGATTATTCCTGGATTCTGGGTGAATTGCCAATCTTTTTCATGGAGTAACCAGAAAAGTCATGGTGTGAATCACCGGTGATACCGCATCTGTCAAAACCCCGGCTCATTGTCCTGATTGCCCTGGCGGCGGTCATCCTCATCTCACTCGTGCTCCGCGTTCTCCCCTGGTTCCAGATGGATTTTGAAACCCTCAGGCTGCTGGGTGACCCCGATGTGTGGTACAACTACCGGCAGATTGAGATCATGGTCTCAGACTTCCCCCGGTATGCCTGGTTTGATCCCATGACCGCGTATCCTGTCGGGAAACATCTTGACTGGGGCCCCCTCTTCCCCCTGATCGCTTCGGTCCTCTGCCTGGCAGCCGGGGCTGGTTCCCGGGTTGCAATTATCTCAGTCTCATCATGGCTGCCGGTTCTCTTCGGTATCCTGATGATCCCGGTGGTATTCCTCATCGTCCGGCTGATTGCCGGGTGGAAGGCAGGGATCATTGCTGCCTTCTTCATCGCCGTTGTCTCGGGCGAGTACTTCTACCGGACCATGGCCGGGGTTGTCGACCATCATGCGGCCGAGATCTTCTTTTCCACTGTCTTCTGCCTCTGCTACATCTATACCATCCGGCGAGCGTCCGAACAGGAGACGGATTTCAGGAACCCTGCATCGGTGCTACCCCTCCTCATACCCGCGGGTCTCGCAGGTATTGCTCTGGCTGCAGGACTGGCGGTCATGCCCACGGTCCTGATCTTTGCCCTGATAGCTGCCCTCTATACGCTCTTCCAGTGCATCCGGAATACCTTCCAGGGGAAAAGGAATGACTACCTTGTCATCCTCAACGGAATCATCGCTGCCTGTGCGATTGCCGGTCTCGCAATTATCGGTCCCCGGTCCCCGGTCTACAGCCTGACAACCTACTCCCCTGCCCTGATCCATGCCTGTATCCTGCTGCTGTGCGGGACGATCCTCCTCTGGGTCTATTCCCTCGCCGCTCGGGAGAAACCGTGGGTCTTCATCGGACTTATTATCGGGACCATTGCTGCAGCCATAGTCGCATCCCTGGTCATTGACACATCGTTCTTCAGTTCAGGGGTGAACGTGTTTTCAACATTCTTCGGGCAGAGCTACGGGGAGTTTCCCATCGAAGAACTGAAACCATGGTCACTCTGGGGGATGTGGGGGAGCTTCAATATCGGGATCATCATCGCGGCGATCGGTTTTGTGCTGCTTGCGTACCGGTTCTGGAAGAAGGGATGTCCGGCCCACCTGTTTGTGCTTGTCTGGGGTGCGGTTGTGGTCCTGGCAACGATACAGCATTCACGGTTTGAATACTACAGTGCGGTCCCCATCGTCATTTCTGCAGCCTTTTTCCTCGGCTATGCGTTTATTTTCGATGAACCCGGAACCGCCGCCAAGCCCGGCAGTGCGGCTTCCAGCGACCACAAGGGGAAGAAAGAGCGGAAGAAGAGGAAGGATATGCCGGGTGCGAAGTCGCGGGGAGGTATTCTTCCAAACCTGGAGGGCACCGGAACGTCATTTGTCCTGGCCTGCGTGGTGATATTCTGCGGAGCATCCCTCCTCTCCGATTACTCGGTTGCAACAACGGCGGGAAATGCCCTGATACCGCAGCAGTGGACCGGGGTTTTGGAATGGATTGAAGATGAAACGCCTGATCCGGGAGTGCCCTATCTCGGCCCCTATCCTTCAGAAGGATGGGAGTACCCTCCTGAATCGTATGGCGTCCTCTCATGGTGGGATTACGGTCACTGGATAACGTTTGTCTCCGGGAGAATCCCGGTCACGAACCCGTTCCAGGACAATGTCAGATCTGCGTCTGCATATTTCTTCGCTGCAACGGAGCCTGCTGCGAACCGGCTTGCAGACCGGCTGGGGGCACGGTACATCATCACCGACTGGAAGATGGTGGAATCCAAGTTCCCGGCAATGGTTGTATGGTACAACAGCTCCCTTGCAGATACCTACTACCTCCAGGAATTCCTGGTCCCTGCCGGGGGAGAAGGGGGGAACCCGACACGGGTCACGCTCTATAAGGCCCCCTATTACCAGACGATGGTGAGCAGGCTGCACAATTTCGACGGTTCGATGACCGGACCGGATACCGTTGTGTACCTTGAGTATGATACTCCCCGGACCCGGAGCGGTATACCTGCAGTTACCCGCTACGAGGTCCTCGACCCAGTATCTGCTCGCGGGATGCTGGCCCGCTTTGAAGCTGATCCACCCGATGGAAAAGGAGCGCTCATTACAAATACCGGTCCTGATGCATCTGCCGATACCGTCAGTGCACTCCGCCACTATCGGCTCGTCTATGAACAGGCGGAGGAGGATGGAGCGGGATACAACCTTTCCCAATCGGTGAAAGTATTTGAATATGTTCAGGGTGCAGAACTGGAAGGTGAAGGAGTCATTGAGGTTACCCTGGAGACGAACCTCGGCCGGACTATCATCTATCGCCAGGAAAGTGTGGACGGCACCTTCATCCTCCCGTACGCGACACGGGATAATCCATACCCGGTGAAGACGGCCGGCCCCTATCGTCTCGTTGACACGGGGAGGACGGTCGAGGTCACGGATCAGGCCGTGAGAGAGGGAAGTGCTGTCGGGCGGGAGTGATTGACTCCCCGAGCCCGGGATGCAATCTGAAAAATGCGGGGGGAACCTTGTTCAGCAGGGATCCGACCTGCCCTACTCTCTATAGGAATCATTATGCAGATTCGGGCCGGAATTGTTGGGTACTACCGCTCTGGAGACAGGTGCGGGTGCCCTGGTTAATGCGGGCAGGTGAACCCTGGTGGACGATACACGACAACCTGATATTTCTGTCATTCTTCCGGCCCTCAACGAGGAAGCGACCATCGGCATCTGTATCCTGAAGATACGGCAGGCGTTCGAAACGATGGGAGTCCGGGGAGAGATCATCGTCGCAGACTCGTCCAGCGATGCCACGCCTGAGATTGCCCGGGCAGCCGGGGCGGTCGTGGTCCACCCGGTACACCGGGGGTATGGTGCAGCCTACCTGGAAGGGTTCGCCCATGCCCGCGGCAGGTACATCGTGATCGGGGATGCTGACAATACCTACGATTTCCTGGAGATCCCGCTGCTCATCCGGGAGCTTGAGGAGGGCGCCGATTTCGTGATAGGATCCCGGTTCCGGGGCGAGATAAAACCGGGAGCAATGATCCCGCTCCACCGGTATATCGGGAACCCCTCCCTCACCTGGGTCCTCAACCGGGTTTTTTCGACCCGGTTCTCTGATACGCACAGCGGGTTTCGTGCAATCCGGGCTGATGCCCTCCGGCGGCTGAACCTGCAGAGCTGGGGGATGGAGTTTGCCTCCGAGATGCTGGTCAGGGCGTCACGGGAAGGTCTCAAAATAACCGAGGTTCCGATCACCTATTCGCACCGGGAGACCCCCTCCAAGCTTTCAAGTTTCACGGACGGGTGGCGGCACCTCCGGTTCATCCTCCTCCTCAAACCCATGCCGTTCCTCACGCTGCCCGGTATACTCTGCAGCATCTTCGGCCTCTTCATGATGGCAGCGTTCTATGCCTCGACAGATGCTCCTGCCGGGCGGACCCACTCCTTTATTCTCGGGGCCCTGCTCGCAACAGGCGGGTTGCAGCTCCTGCTCTTCGGGGTGATGATCAAAGTATATTCTGCCGTGCATGGGTTTGAGAAGCGGGAGGGGTTCGTGGAGACCCTGCTCAACTACCAGAACCTGGAAAAATTCCTGGCCGCTGGGGCCGTCCTCGTCCTCATCGGACTGGGGGTCGGGGGACTCATCTTCCTGGACTGGGTACGGTCAGGTTTCGGCCCGCTCTCCCAGATCACGAATGCGGTGTTATCCCTCTCCCTGATCATCATCGGCCTCCAGATCGCCTTCATGGCGGTGTTCATCAGTATGATGTGTCTCAATGACGAGAATGCTTCTTCATAGGGTATCCTGATGCGGATCGCGTACGTGTACGATGCGGTGTACCCGTACATCATGGGGGGTGTCGAGCGGCGGGTCTGGGAGCTATCCCGGCGACTTGCAGGACGCGGGCATGATGTCCACCTCTACGGGATGCAGTGGTGGGCGGGTGATCCGGATATCGAACGGGAAGGGGTGCACCTTCATGGCACCTGCCGGCCGCTGCCGCTCTACCGGAAGGGAAGGCGGACGTTCTTTCCCGCGTTGCTCTTCGCGGCAAGTCTCGTTGTCCCTCTCTCCCGGAAGCAGTTCGATATCATCGACTGCCAGCACTTTCCCTACCTCTCAGCGCTCACAACGCTTGTCGCCGGCAGGCTTGCCGGATCCCGGATCGTGGTAACCTGGCACGAGGTGTGGGGGGACTACTGGTATGACTACCTGGGTATGCCGGGAGC
>DUGL01000211.1 GCA_013331415.1 Methanoregulaceae archaeon
TCACGCTCGAAGAACTCGCATACCTCCTCTGGAGTACCCAGGGGATCGTGCAGGTTGTGGAACCCTACTACACACTCCGCACGGTCCCCTCGGCTGGCGGACGCCATGCATTCGAGACTTACCTGCTCATCAACCGGGTCACTGGGGTGAAACCGGGGATATACCGCTACCTGGCATTCTCCCACCGCCTGCTTGAGATTGACACCCGGCCCGGTGGAGCAGACCGGGTGATGGCCGCGTGCCTGGGTCAGGCATTCGTGCGGGCTTCTGCAGTCACCTTCCTCTGGTCATGTATCGTGTACCGGATGGCCTGGCGCTACGCAGAGCGTGCCTGGCGGCTCGTGCATCTCGATGCGGGGCATGTCTGCCAGAACCTGTACCTGGCCGGAGAGCAGATCGGGTGCGGCACCTGTGCGATCGGGGCATTTGATGACCAGATGATGGCTGACCTCCTGGGAATCGACGGCGTCGAAGAGTTCATCATGTACTGTGCAGCTGTCGGAAAGAAGACCGGATAACCGGTCGTATGATGCTGAACCGGGATACTTGTCCATCAGACCAGCAGGGATGTGGATATCCCTTTTTCCCCATAGTCTGCATCCTGCAGAGACCGGGGAGCATCATGGCAGGAGAAAAGGATATTGCCGGGAGTGGATGAATACCACTTCGTGAGTCCTGCATGCCGACCATTGTTCACTTCGATCTCCCCGCAGAGGATCTCCTGCGGGCGAAGAAATTCTATTCTGAACTCTTTGGATGGAAATTCGTTGCGCCGCCCGGTTTTCCGGATTACTACCTGATCGAGACTGCTGACCTTGAAGGAAAGCCGGCTACCGGCGGCGGTATGGGAAAACGGGGGAGCCCTGATCAGCGGATCATGAACTATATCGGTATCCCGTCGATAGATGAGTATTCCGCAAAAGTGAAGCAACTCGGGGGATCTCTTGTCTTACCGAAGATGCCTGTGCCTGGGTTTGGATTTCTTGCCATCTGTGCAGACACCGAGGGGAACACGTTTGGGCTCTGGCAGGAGGACCCGGGAGCACAGGAGAGTGGATCAGAACCGTGAATGGAGACCCGGGGAGTACCAGGACCGGGTCCGGAAAGGGTGGATCAGCTGACCAGCACCTTTTTTTCCCTGCCATACCTGCTTTTTGGCGTCAGGGTAAACCATGAACACCGGGTGACGTGACGAATCGAACCCGGGGCTCCGGCTTTTCAGATAATTACCGGGAGAGACTGTTTCAAGAAACCATCGGGTAATTTTTAAAAACGGAAAACCTATGTGTACATGAGGTATTCACCGATGGAATGGAAAGCCTGTCTCGTCCTTACCCTTCTCACCACCGCCCTCCTGTGCGGGTGCCTGGCCCGGCAGGAGCTTCCTGCCCCCACTGACAGCAGCGCTGATGCATCCATCCGGCTGACCCTGCTGACCGAAGAAAACCCCCCCTATAATTATCGCGACACGAACGGAGATATCTCCGGTTCGTCAACAGAGATTGTCCAGGAGATACTCAGACGGTTGAACCAGAGCGCTGACCTTGAAATTGTGCCGTGGTCTGTCGGGTATGGCCGCACCCTCGCAGAACCGCTCACCGGGCTCTACTCAACCGCACGGACGCCTGAGCGCGATTCCCTCTTCCGCTGGGTCGGGCCGATCGAGTCGTATCATTTCACGTTCTATGCCCGGAACGGATCCGGGATCTCCCTCCCAAGCCTGGAAGCAGCACGAAATGCCGGCGTCATTGGCGTGGTACGGGACGATACCCGCCACCAGTATCTCGTAGCACGAAACATGAATAACCTCCTCCTCTTCCCTGACGATGAGGCCTGTGTGCGTGCTCTCATGAACGGAGAGATCGACCTCTGGCTCGGGAGCAGTGATACTGCTCCCGAAACGGCACGGGGGGCCGGAGTCTCTCCCGAAGACCTTCCCCTCCTCTACCAGGTGACGCAGGTAGAGCTCTTCATCGCCTTCAACAGGGAGACACCTGAACCGCTCATCCAGTCCTGGCAGGATACCCTTGACGAGATGAAAAGTGACGGGAGCTACCCTGCCATCCTGGCCCGGTATGGCAGAACATCGCCTGCCGGTATGCAACCGGTCATGGCCCCGGGTGATTTCAGCGTCCCTGGTGAGACTGCGCTCACGGCACTGACCACCCTCATCGACCAGCGGTTTTCCGGGATTGCCCGCTCCTTTGAGGTCCTCGCCCTGACCAATGAGGTGAAATCCGGGGACTGGGAGCGGATCAGGCCGCTG
Organism: Methanoregulaceae archaeon; assembly: GCA_013331415.1. Taxonomy (GTDB): domain Archaea; phylum Halobacteriota; class Methanomicrobia; order Methanomicrobiales; family Methanospirillaceae; genus UBA9949; species UBA9949 sp10516u. Next base: position 2,267 of record DUGL01000211.1, read on the forward strand.
CTGGCATGCCTGGAAAAATCTGATGAATCGGCACGGTACTGGTACGCACGACCTGACGGTTCTTACTATACAACGGTGGACGGGCTCGCGAGTGCATCTCTTTTCAACCGTCCGTACTTCCCGGCCGTGCTGGCCGGGAACGTATCGCTCGGGACCGTTGTTGTGAGCCATTCGACGGGAAGAAGCACCGGGATTGTTGCGGTGCCGGTCATGGACGGGAATCGCGTCACCGGGGTACTCGGAGCCTCGGTCTACCTGGACCTTCTCACCGGGGAGCTGAACGATGATCTCCCCCTGCCCGCGACCCTGTATTTCTTTGCACTGGACCCGTCCGGCACCCTGTCACTCCACTCTGATGTCCAGAAGATCGGCCAGACGGTATCCATGCAGGGATCCTCAGAAGTAGTCAGTGCCATGGAAGAAATACTGCACCGGGAGGAGGGCACCGTCTCCTACACCGCTGAAGGGTGGCACCGCGAGGTCATCTTCAGGACCGCTCCGGTTACCGGATGGAGCTGTGCACTGGGCTGGATAACCGGAACGGGGGAAGGATGATCGCCGGCAGGACATGGACCGTATGGATCGTATCCCCCAAAACCTGTTCCATGAGGCAGCATTCCAATCCGGATATGTGGCGAATCTGCCCGGTAAAAGAGTCCGGGGTGCTATCATGAACCTCGCCCCGTTTGACCGGATGGATGACGGGGAGAAGCATTCGTTCCTCGAGTTCCTCCTCTGGCACTACCGGGTGGTTGACGGGTTCTGGTTCATTTACTGTACGGAACAATTTGGCCAGCCGGTTGCCGAGCGGATCAATGAACAGGTCTGGGGCCGTGTCGCTGCGATGGCGGCAAAGGATATCAGGGAACGCTTCAGCATCACGGAGAAGGGATTGAAAGGCTTCGTACAAGCCCTCCGGCTCTTCCCGTGGGCCATGATCGTTGACTATACGATAGAAGAGCGGGAGGACGAGGTGATCATATCCGTTCCCTCCTGCCCGACCCAGGAAGCGAGACTCCGCCGGGGGCTGGGGGAGTACCTGTGCAGAGAGATGCACCGGGCCGAATTCACGAGTTTTGCACAGGAGATTGACGGACGGATAGTGGTCGAATGCCTCTTTGCACCGCCCGATCCCCATCCGCCCGGGATGTTCTGCAGGTGGCGGTTCTCCCTGGGAAATAACCAGGATACCCCGGAGATTCAGGGCACATCGTCAGCCTGATGCCTGCTCACCCGGGGATCACGGTCCCCTCTCCTCCTTTCCGGCCCCTCATGACCGCGAGCATCCTGTTCTTATACACCAGATCCACGGGTGAGAACCCTGATTCACGCAGCCATGCGAGCTGCACCGAGAGTTTCTCCATTTTATCAAGCGTATCCCGTCGCTGCATCGCAGCCTTCCATGCCATTTCAGGGAGCGGCCCGCTCCGGACGAAGTCATCCCAGTATGCCAGGGAGCGCTGGTGCTGATCCGGGGTCTCTCCCTCCACCTGCTCGGCATTCACGAAGACACCCCCCGTGTTGAGCACGGAAAATATCCTCCCGTAGAGATCCTGCTTGTCAGGATTCCCGAGGTGGTGAATGGAAAGAGCCGAACAGACCAGGTCATACGGCCCGCCGAACTCTTCCCTGCTGTAGTCGCATACACGGAAAACGATCCTTTCTCTCCCGGCAAACCGTTCCCGTGCCACATCGAGCATCTTCTCCGAGATATCCAGGAGGGTAAGGGTTGCCTGCGGGTACTTCTCCAGGAGGAGTGCGGAGAGGAGCCCGGTGCCCGCACCGATGTCAAGGATTACCGGTTCCGTTCCCGGCCAGTCTGCAGCAGAAAGCGCTGCATGGTAAAAATCCCGGAATCCCGGGATGATCCATCGCCTCTGGGAATCATACTCAGACGCGATGCGGTCAAATGCCTCTTTCACCTCTTCCATACCGGAAACCAACTCCTTGATGACTTTTGGATGCATTACCCGATAACCCGCATGGTTCCAGGAAAGCCGGGCGTCCGTTCAAACGGTGTTCAGAGGGTAACAACCAGACGGGCTTTCCTCCTGATTACGGTGGCCGTTCCCTGCGTGGTTTNNGTTTTCTTCATGCATGGCAACGGAAGAATACCGCAATTACCGATGTTTGGTGAGAACCTCCGGCTCTGCCCTTCATCTCTTCCCCTCGATGTTCGGTCACCCGGCTTTGAGCACCATGAGGGTGATATCATCAAACTGCGGAGCACCACCAACAAACACCTGTACCTGCTCGTGCATCTCCTGCAACAGACCTCCTGCAGACAGGTGACAGGAGCGGTGAATAACCCCGTGCAGCCGCTCCTCGCCAAATGCCTCCTCCTGGATGTTGATTGCTTCAACCACCCCGTCGGTGTAGAAGACCAGGATATCCCCCTGCCGCAGGGTGACTGCATCCTCCCCGTATTCCTGGTCGCTGTCCACCCCGATGGCCATCCCGGTAACACGGAGTTGTGTGATCTCCCCCGTTGCAGCATGGTAGTGGAGGGGAGGGTTGTGTCCTGCATTGGCGTACCTGAAGACCCCGGACCGGGGATCCAGGATCCCGAAGAAGAGGGTGACAAACATCCCCTGGTCAGCATCGGCAGAAATCATCCGGTTGGCATCCGCCATGGCCCGGGATACTCCCCCCGTCTTCTGCATGCTGAACCGGACGGTCGTCCGGGAGAGGACCATGAATAAGGCTGCCGGGACCCCTTTGCCCGCCACATCTGCGATAACAAACCCGGTCTTTCCATCCCCAAGATCGAT
>DUGL01000144.1:0-1042 GCA_013331415.1 Methanoregulaceae archaeon
CATGCAGACCGAGGAGGCGGTCGCAAAGAAGGTGAACGCCGGGACGATCACCTCGTGTCCCGGCCCGATCCCGAGCGCGAGCAGGGTGGCGTGGAGTGCCGCGGTCCCGCTGTTCACCGCAACACCATGGGTGCTGTCGCAGTACCGGGCGAACGCCTGCTCGAACTCTGCGACGCGGGGGCCCTGGGCGAGCATCCCGGACCGGATGACCGCTGAGACGGCAGCGATCTCCTCTTCCCCGAGTGCGGGTTTTCCGACCGGGATCATGGGCATCCCTCGCAGGTGTGGAGGGAGGAACGGGTAATGGTGCAGGGCAGTTCAGGTGATGTCACGGGTATCCCTCGCGGTTGTCTCGGGTGGCATGATGGGGAGGCGGGGTAGTTTCGGGAGTATTACGGGAGTCTCCCGCCCTGGCGGGGTACGTATCACGGGAGCCCCTCCGCCTGGGGGGTGACAGGGAGTGAGGCAGGGTAATTCCGGGGTATCACAGGACTTCCTCCCGGTCGTATGCAGGGGCCGGGTATTGGTGAACGCTCCCCGCAAGGTACCAGGGAGCCCCTCCCCCCGGGGTGAGGCGGGCAGGAGGCGGGGGGAACCCCGGGAGTGTACCCTCGCATCGCTGGGGAGATCCGGGTACCCTTTCCTGCGGGCATCACTCCCTCACCATCTCTTTTGGCATCTCCCGGACCCGTGCCGGCATCCCGACAGCCATCTTCCCTGCCGGAACGTCCCGGGTCACCACGGCCGCGGCCGCGACCGCTGCACCCTCCCCGACCCGCACGCCGGGCAGGATGACGGCTCGTGCCCCGATCACCGCTCCCTCTTCGAGGACCGGGCCTCTCAGCTCCGGCTTCCCGGCCGGGGGGTAGCGGTCGTTCGTGAGCACAGCTCCCGGCCCGATGAAGACCCGGTCACGGATCTCGGTGTTGGTCGGGACAAAGACCATGCTCTGGATGCGGACACCGGACCCGATGCTGCCGTACCCCTCGATGACCGAGGCGGTGCCGATCGCGGTCCCGTCCCCGATCACGGTCTTCTCCCG
>DUGL01000144.1:1116-1860 GCA_013331415.1 Methanoregulaceae archaeon
CCCCATGCGTTCCCGGGACGGAAACCCGAGCGTCACGGGGTCGAAGATCTGTGCATTCCTGCCGATGGTGTTTCGCCCGTACTGGATCGTCCGGATTCCTCCTGGAATTTCCCGATTACTCATTAGTGTGCGTAGAAATGAGAGATAAATGCAGCGGATGGCCGACCCCTGGACAACCACGGGGCGAATCCCCCGTGATGGCTCCCGTGGGTGCGATCATGGGCAGGATCCCTGGTGCCGGATCCGGTCATCAGGGTGGACCGCAACCTTCCGCCTTTCGATATAAAAAGGTCATATTATGGCGCATTCCTTAAAATAAGTGATATTTCAGGCTATTTCAGGGCATCCTCACAGAAGCGTTCCAGAGGACGATCTCTGCAGGGATCGATAGATAACACCCCCCGGTTGGGAACCCCGTACAGAACGAATCTAAAAAGCAGCTTTTTATCCCCTGGTTCTCCCGTATTTTGCAAAAATAACCGTTTTCATCACTATTTTCCATCCGGGTGGACAGCGTTTCCNNTTTGGGAGGGGGTGGTTTCCACGACACCAGACTCCCCATCTCCCTGTTCGACTACCTGCACTCTGCCCTCGTTTCCGGGATTCCATTCCTGTTCTCCGCCGCCGTGTGAACGGCTCCTTCGCAAGGATTCCCTCCCGTCTGAGGGAAGTTTTTTCCCCCGGGAACCCGATATGATGGTGAAGAAGGGGGGATGGCAGGCTCATGAATCAGGATCGTAGAGA
>DUGL01000144.1:1892-3825 GCA_013331415.1 Methanoregulaceae archaeon
CCGACGAGCGATAGTGATATCCTGGTGGAATGCAGGGAATGTGGTGCAACTTTTAATAATTTCATGGAATTGATTTTTTTCCGTGAGGATACCCTGAAAAAACCGGTAGACCTGGTTACTACCCGGAGTATCAGTCCATACATGAAACAGGATATTGAGAAGGAGGTCACCTGGTGTGAAGGGTGAGGGGACAGTATTCTTTTGAGGGGAGGTCAGGGAAAAATGAGGAATAAAAAAGAGGTCATGGATCAATTACGGGCCCTCATGCCCGAGCTTCGGGTACAATACCATGTCAGAAAAATCGGGATCTTCGGGTCATTTTCCCGGGATCAACAGACCGGGGCAAGTGATATTGACCTGGTAGTGGAATTCGATCGACCCGTTGGTATGCTTGCGTTCGTCCACCTCAAAGCGTACATCGCGGATCGTCTTGGGTTGGAGGTAGACCTCGTGACACCGGACGGCCTGCATCCCCTCATCCGGGATCGGGTACTGCACGAGGTCGTATATGTCTGAAGGACGTTCTGTACAGCTTTTATTGTATGACATACTCCAGTCGATCCAGAAGATAGAGGGTTTTACCCGTGGGCTCTCCCTTGACAACCTGGTATCCGATGAACGGCCCAAGGACGCAATACTTCGAAACATCCAGGTGATCGGAGATGCCTCGAAAAATCTTCCCGGAACATTCATTGCAGAACATCCCGAAATCGATTGGAAGGGGATTGCCGGTATGAGGGATATCCTGACCCAATCGTTATTTTCATGTCGACTGGAACGTGGTATGGGCGAGCATTCAGGAAGAGCTCCCTGTTCTCAAACTACAGATGGAGCGATTATTCCAGGAAACATGTGCATCCAGAGGAAGGATAACCTCTCATTTACCGTCAGTTGAGATGAACGGGCACTTCGCGTGACCACCCTCTCAGGAAAACCACGACAGACTCCCCGCCGAACGGCTCGGGTCCGTGCGGGATACGGGCTCTGATTTCAGAAGAACCGGTATCGCCGCCATGAACAGTGAGAGGGGGACACCTTCTTACCCAGTCCCCCCGATCTCCTCTTCCCTTCCCCCTCCCCTCCAAGAGGCGCTCCTCCCCCACGACCAAAGCGATTATCCTCTCTCTTCCTGCATACTATTCCATAGCGAGGTGTCGCACCCAGGCATGAACCGCAAAGGGATACACGATATTACCGTCTGCGTGGTGGGGCTCGGGTACGTGGGCCTGCCGCTCGCAGAAGCCTTCGCCAAGCATCTGAAGGTGATCGGGTACCGGAGGAACCAGGAGGCGGTGGATACCCTCAACAGGACCGTGAAGGGGAATTTCTCTGCCACCACGGACCCCGCCCGCATCAGGGAGGCCGATGTCGTCATCATCTGCGTCCCCACCCCGGTGACCAAGAACAAGCTGCCGGACCTCGCCCCGATCCTCGATGCGACCGCGACGGTGGGAAAGCACCTGAAGCGGGGGGCCATCGTGGTCGGCGAGTCCACCGTCTGGCCGGGACTGACGGAAGAGCTGATGGTCCCCATCCTCGAACGCGAGTCCGGGATGACCTGCGGGAGGGACTTTGCGGTCGGCTACTCCCCCGAGCGGGTGAACCCGGGCGACGAAGCGCACACCATCGACCGGATCACGAAAGTCGTTGCCGGCATGGACGATGAGACCACGCAGACCCTCGCGGAACTCTACGGCCTGATCACGCAGGTGTACATCGCAAAGGACATCCGGACCGCCGAGGCCGCGAAGGTCATCGAGAACGTCCAGCGGGACCTGAACATCGCCCTCTTCAACGAGCTCTCCCTCATCTTCAACCGGATGGGCCTCGATACCAAAGCGGTTGTCGATGCCGCCGCAACCAAGTGGAACTTCATCCGCTTCTCCCCCGGCCTCGTGGGCGGCCACTGCATCCCGGTCGACCCCTACTACCT
>DUGL01000030.1:0-5321 GCA_013331415.1 Methanoregulaceae archaeon
TGCATGCGGGTGGCTATCAGGGACTGGTGGGCATCCCGTAGCGTGGTATCAGTAATGAGCAGTTTTGTAACCCTTCCAGGACTCATCGGGCTCCTCCGGCACGGTGATAAGGGGGATGGTTTTTCAAACCTTTAAATCTTTTACATCACAAGTATAAAAATATCGCGAAACGGGAATAACGCGATGCATAAAATGAGAATTGTGCAAAATGAAGCGATAATATCCTTTTTTGATCTCCTGAACACAGGGCAGCAGCTCCCTCCTTCATGATACCCGCGGGTGATGAGGAGATCAGACTGGTCGCGTGCCCGGAGCAGCCGGGTATGGATCAGGAGGAACCCGATCGCGGGGATACTGCGGAACCCGGGCTGCATATCTTTCAGCTGCAACGCTGTCTTTACCCTCGACCATTCCCGGGAGGCTTCATCAAATCCCTGCATGGTCATCTCGATGGCAAGCCCGAGGTCGAACCCTGTCTTTCCCCCAAAGAGCCAGACCGAGAGATCAAGGAATTCTCCAGGAGACCATCCCCGGACGATAGTGAAGCCCAGGAGGAGGAGGACCCCCATCCTTGCCAGGTAGGAGATACCGTCACCACCTGAATAGGTCATGACGAGCGCAACAAGACCAAGAACGGAGAGCAGCAGGTACAATGCGCGTGACCGGAGTGCAGCCACAAGGTATCCCGGGTAGAGGAGGAGCCAGAGGACAGTGAGAGCAGCCCCTGCCACGCTGATGAACGAGGCGACAGAAAGGAGGAGAACCGAGAGGAGCCTCAGTCGCGCATCCTGCATAGCGCCTCCTCGAGATCCCGGTCGGTCAGGTTTGCCGGGACACACCCCTGTGAAACGAGGGTCCGGACTGTTTTCGGGGCAGTCTGCCAGAAGGGGAGGGCATCGGGAACCTTCCCGAGAGCGTGCAGGTTCCCGTCCCGCATCTCCCAGAGGAAGTCGGTCCTCGGGAGGTGCTGCTGCTCGTGGGTGCAGACCAGCACGATGCCGGGAGAGAGCGCCGGGATCCGCTCGCATTCTCTTTTTTTCCCCCGGCAGTCGAGAGCGCTGAACGGCTCATCGAGCACGAGCAGATCCCAGCGCCGCAGTGAGAGGCAGGAGAGGTGGAACCGCTTGAGCTCCCCGCGCGAGAGGATGAAGGGATCATCCTCTCCCCTCCCTGAAAGTCCGGCATTCTCCAGAGCCTCTTCGGGCGAAACCCCGTATGAGGCTGCTTCTTTCGCGAGCGTGGCCCCGGTAACATGGTACTCGGGATACTGCAGGGAGAGCGTGCCCGAGCTGATCCCTTCCCGGAGCACCCGGCCTGAACCGGGCGAAAGCATTCCCGCAGCGATCTCGGCGAGCGTGCTCTTCCCGGAACCTACCCGCCCGGTTACAAGGTGGATTCCCGGGAGGAACGTTGCGTCAGCAGAGAACTGCCAGTCACCACGGGTCTCCCGGACCTGCTCGAGGATGAGCTTCACCGCAGCACACCCCATCCAAACGGGACATAACAGGTGCCAGCAAGCCGGGAGAAGACCTCCCCGGGGCGGCCTGATACCCTGATACGGCCATCGAAGAGCGCGATGACCGTTCCCGACCTCCCGGCCACATCCATGTTCTGGGTGCAGCGCACAATGTACCCTGGCCCCGATGCACGGATCACCTGTTCAGCGGCATCGAGCGTCTGTTCATCAAGATGAGAATCGAACTCGTCCAGGATGAGCACGTCAGGCCGGTGGATCGTTGCCGCAAGCACTGCCACCAGGGCTTTCTCGCCGCCGGAGAGCGTGTGGAGCCTCCGGTTTATCAGGTGCGAAAGCCCTGCATCCTCTGCGCAGGCTTCTGCCTTCCGGGAAACCTCTGCACAAGGGAACCGGGCGAACCGCAGCGGGGCTGCTATCTCGTCTGCCACTCGCGAAAAGAGGGCATTTCTGTCAGGGTACTCGTTCACGAACCCCACGCGGCAGGAGCCGGGGACCAAACCGCCGATGGTGATCGTGCCGCGATCCGGGGATATGAGCCCGGCAAGGAGCCGGAGCAGGGTTGTCTTCCCGCTCCCGTTCGGCCCGATCAGGGCAGTAGATCCCGGTGGGATGATCAGGTCCGGGATATCCAGCGTGCGGCAGGAGAGATCACCTATCTGTATCATGCGCGGATCACCCGCCCTCCTTTCCCGAAAAACCGGTCCGCTCCAGCCGCCCGGCTACCAGCCAGACGGCATAGCCCTTTATCGCGTCCCCGGGAATGAACGGCAGGGCGCCAACCAGCAGGGCCAGCCCGGGAGGTATCCCGGTGGAGTATATGAGCCATGCGATTCCGCAGAGGTATATCACGCCCGTGCCAAGGACAATACCGAGCACCCGTGGCGCAGGTCCTGCCCGCTCATAGAGGAGACCGCAGATGAGCGCTCCCGGGATGAACCCTGCGATGTAGCCTCCCGTCGGGCCGAGCAGGATCCCCAGCCCCGCCGTTCCTGAATGGAAGACAGGGATGGCAAAAAGACCCATCAGGAGGTAGAGGCCGGTGGGAATGACGGCAAAACGGCGCATCACGGCCCCCGAGAGGAGGACAAAGAGGGTCTGGAGGGTGAACGGGACCGGGGCAAACGGGATAGCGATCCAGGACCCGAGCACGATCAGCCCGGTGAACGCAGCGGTCTGTGCGATCAGGAGCGGGCGGGCGGGAGCTCGGGACATCGTCAACCTTAGTATGATTTCAGGTTGACGATAAAGTACTACCGCTGGATGCAGTCCCCGCCGATAACCCGCTCTATCTTCCCGTTGTCCTTCCTGATGATGAGTGCCCCGGACTCATCGATATCGATCGCCTCTCCCTCAAACGTCGCCTTCATGGTATTGATCCGGACCCGGTGTTCAAGGGTGCAGGAGAGGCTCTTCCATTCCCTGATTACCGCCTCGTACTCGCCATCCTCTATCAGGAGGTACCTGCTCTCGAACTCCCGGAGCAGCCGTGCGAGGAACGATGCCCGGTCAACATCATGACCCATCTCGGCGGAGATGGAGGTGACGGGGACCTTCACCCCGGTGAGATCGGCGGGGGTGATGTTCACATCGACACCGATGGAGAGGAGGCAGTAGTGGATCTCGTCTGCTTCGGCAAAGAGCTCAAGCAGGAGACCCGCCACCTTCTTGTCGCCGATGTAGATATCGTTCGGCCACTTGATGAGAGCCCCGAGCTCGTACTCCTTGCGGATAGCGCGGGCAACCGCAACCGATCCCGCCATCGTCACCATGAAGACCCGGTCGATCGGGATACCGGGCTTGAGCACGATGGTGATCCAGACCCCGCCTGCCGGAGAGACCCACGAGCGTCCGAGCCGGCCAATCCCCCCGGTCTGCTCCTCGGCAACGATAACCATCCCATGGAGCTTCTTCGCATCACCCTCGCTTGCGAGCTGTTTTCCAACCCAGATCGTCGAGGGGGTGTTCTCAAAGTAGCGCATCTGCTTCCCGATGAACCTGGTCCGGAGTTTCTTCTGGATCTCATAGGGAAGGAGGCGATCGCTCTTGCGGGTGAGATGGTAGCCCCCTCTCTGGGACGCCGATATCTCGTACCCCATGCTGATCAGTTCTTTCACATGCTTCCAGACTGCCGACCGGGAGATCCCGAGCCGGCCGCTGATCTTCTCCCCGGAAACCGGACCATCACTCGCCTCAAGCACCTCGAGGACTCTGAATGCTGCGTCGTACATTGCCACTACCTTTTTGCCGCGCTCTGCTCTTCCGGGAGCGGGCAGGGGTCCTTGCCGCACACCTGCTGGAGGATCGCTGACTGGTGCTCCATCAGGGTTGCAAGGTCGAAGATCCCGGTGATGTCCACCACCCCTATCGCACCGATTACTCCTCCTGCGCTGTCCCGGATCGGGCTGACCACGACCGGAACCCCCTTGTATGCACCGGACTTCGGGGTCACCTTCAGGACCTTGTTCTCGCTGATGACCTGTTCGAGCACCGGACCTGAATAGGCCCGGTCAATCGTGCTCCCTGCCTCAATCCGTATCCCGGGGTGCTCCCGGGACCGTGCCGTGATAGGGAGGCGGTTGAGCATCTCATGGAGTGCCAGCCCCACCGGCTCCAGGTCATCGGCTGTCGACCCGGAAGAGATGATGTAGCGATTCATCGGTCGTTCCTTGTACATCCCTTGCCTCCAGTCAAAATAATGTTTCCTCCGGTGCCGAGCTATACGTCTTCAGGAACCGCCCTGACGGGTACTCGTGGATGGTGGTCACCACCACCTGTCCCTTGCCGATTCGCGAGAGAATCATGACCGCGTTCCCCCCGGCAGATGCGATGACCGTACCTTCATGTTCAGTCAGGTAACCGTCACATTCGATGCAGCCCGTATCATATCCCTCAACGAGTGAGGCGAGAGGGTGGTCGTGGTCGATCGCCAGATGCTGCTGGCCGTACGCATGGTGATAGGCGATCCGGAACGGGAGCCAGTCATACGCGTCTGACCGGTCGGTTGCCGCACCGAAGACGAGCAGGTTTCCGCCTCCTTCGACAAACCGCCGGATCCTGGGGGCTGATGCCTTCAGTGCCGGGAGAAGACGCGAATATTCCGGGTTTGCAAACCCGGTCGGGATGACCAGGGCACAGAGCCTGCTCCGGAAAAACGGGGCTGCGATTATTTGCGGGGTGATATGCTCACAGGTGACCCCACACTCCTCTATGTACCGTGAAAAGAGGATGTTTGAATCCCAGACGAGCCCCAGCCTGCATTTCACCCTTTGATCACACCCAGCGGGTCAAGCCGTGCAACAAGTCGTGAGATCCCGACAGCGTCAACGACCCGCACCACCTCGGCACTCGGCTTGTAGACTTCCGGGGCTTCATCAGCAATTGCCCGCTCGTGAGGAGCCCGGACGATGATCCCCCTGGCAGCAAGTGCATCCCTGACTTCCCTGCCCGAGAGTGCCTTCTTGGCTTTCGTCCGGCTCATGACCCTCCCCGAGCCATGGCAGGTGCTGCCAAACGTCCGCTCCATGGCAGATTCGGTTCCGTGCAGGAGGTACGAGGAGGTCCCCATGCTCCCGGGAATAATCACCGGCTGACCCCAGGCAGCATACTCCCCGGGCAGGTCGGGAGTCCCGGGCCCAAACGCACGCGTGGCACCCTTCCGGTGAACACAGACTGCCATCCGGTGGCCGTCCACGCTGTGCTCTTCCATCTTTGCCACGTTATGGGCAACATCATACACGAGCGGCATATCCTCGTACGCAATATGGTACATACCTGCCAGGACCTGCCGTACCAGGTGCATGATCACCTGCCGGTTCGCCCAGGCATAATTTGCCGATGCTGCCAT
>DUGL01000030.1:5501-11794 GCA_013331415.1 Methanoregulaceae archaeon
CGGACCACCTGGATCTCCAGGAAATGGTTGCCGGCACCAAGCGTCCCGCTCTGCGGCATACCGCGCTGGCGGGCCTTGTCCGAGACGGCTGCAGGTACGGCACCGTCCATCGCCCCCTGCTCCTCGCAATGCGTCAGGTCACCCTGATGGCCAAATCCCTGGTCGACAGCCCACCGCGCACCCTGCGAGAGCATCACCAGGAGCTCCTTTTGCGAGAGGCGGAGTGTGCTCTTTGCCCCAACCCCGGTCGGTACTGCGGTAAAGAGACGCTCTATCAGTTCCTGCTTCCTGGACAGGTCCTTTTCTGTGAGCGGGGTGGAGAGCAGCCGGACGCCGCAGTTGATGTCAAAGCCGACCCCCCCGGGGGATATAATCCCGTCATCGCGGGAGAATGCAGCCACGCCCCCTATGGGAAACCCATAACCCCAGTGAATATCCGGCATGGCAAGGGCATGTTTCACGATGCCCGGCAGGGTTGCGACATTGGCAAGTTGCATCACAGCCCCTTCCTCAAGCGTCTCTGCCAGCTGATCTGAAAGGAAAAACCGGCCCGGCACCCGCATCCCCGGAACGTACCCTACCGGGACCTCCCACTCAAACTGACCCTTCCTCGTTACTCCTGAAAGCATGGCACCTCACACATCAAAGATGATTTCAAGGATATAAGTATCATGGTCATAACGGAGCGAGAGGCCGTGCATCGCGATCCCTTTCACTTCCCGGCCCCCCAGGTGCCGGTCACGGGAGAACGGTTCACCCGAGAGATCTGCAGCGAGACGGGTACCGGATATCCTGACATCCGCTCCCGAAACCACCATGCTCTCCACTTCGGAGACGAAGAGCACTTCGGAGAGGAATGCCTGCATCAGCGATTCAAGGTCCGGTGCCTCAATCTCCACGCGACGGATCATCTCCCCGGTGTGAACTTCCCCGTACATCACCACCATGAGAGCACGGGCGGCTTCGGAAAAAAGGTCCTCGAGGGTTGCTGACATCACCCGTATGCGGACATCAGCAGTATGCTCGAGCTCTTCAAAACTCATGGGAACACGGTTGCCCCTCGTCCATCTCATCCATAAAGAAGGGGACCATGCCCATATGCACGGTGGAGAGGTACCGTGCCTGGTGGACGGAGATAAAAATCGTGAATTCCCCGGCAGGGACCTGGAAATCAGTCGGTTTCGGGGGTTTGATACTGACAGGGAGGAGGATCGGGCCTCCGCACGAGGTAGAGATCCGAAAATCACACTGCCGCTTCGTGATATATGCCGCCACCTCATCGGTGACCCGGATATTCCCTGCCATATGCTGGTTGCTTTCTCGGGCGTGCATGTTCTGCTCACATCATGAGCATGCAGGTGTAAAAAAAGTGATCATGCGAATGGGTCAGCTCACAATCCTGGCGACCATCGCTGCATACTGCTCCTTGAGTGAGTAGATGCTGCAGGTCGCCTCCCGTTCCCTCTTCACGTGGAGGATGCCAATCTTTGATGCAATAATACCTACCATGGCGGCGACTGAGTGGTAACTGATGGAGAACTTCCGGGTGAGTTCCTCGTGAATCTGTGCAACGGTGAGGCACTTCAGCCGGAGAAAGAGTTTGAGCAGCGCACGCCTGATTCCGGTCCTGTCACGGGAGAGGTAATTCCTGAGTCGTGCCTCTATGACCGTCCTGATCTCGTGCGGAGATCTCATAGGGAGCTAATAACCACCAACTTTATATAATGATTGTGTTTTTTCCCGCACCCTGCATCCCGGTGAATCAGGGAGAACTCTTACGGGGGTTAATTCGGCATCGCTATCCTAAGCATTTTAATTGAGCATTACGAACCTTAGTGCTATGGGATTCATCACGTACGATGTGAACCGTTACACCCCAAAACAGATGATGGTGATCCCCCTCATTGTACTGATACTGTCCCTTGCGGTGCTCGGCTACAATATGGCAACCACTGGCACGCTGTTGACACCAGGGATGGATTTTTCAGGGGGGACAGCGGTCACACTCTTCACGGCCGACAGCCCGGATATGCTCAGGGAGACCTTTTCAGGCTACCCGCTCATCAGTGTCGATGGCGGTATCAATGACGGGAAATACCTGAAGTTCGGGCCCATGGATGACGCAAGCTTCCAGTCACTTGCGGAACTCATCACTGAACGCTACCCGGATGCGAAGATAGACCAGATTGGGGCATCCTTTGGGAAGACGCTCCAGGGCCAGGCATCAATAGCACTCCTCCTCTCCTTTATCGGCATGGCAATCGTGGTCTTTGTTGCCTTCCGGGCACTGGTTCCTGCGGGTGCCGTGGTGTTCTGTGCATTGACCGACATCATCATGACCGCTGCGGTGATGACCCTGGTCGGGATCGAACTCTCCCTCCCCACGACCGCAGCACTCCTGATGCTGATCGGGTATTCGGTGGATAGCGATATCCTCCTGACCATGCGGGTACTCAAGCGCCAGGGTCGGCTTTCCGAGAAGCTCTCCGGGGCTTTCCGGACCGGGATCATCATGACCACGACCACGCTCGCTGCAATCGCGGCAATGTGGGTCGTTGCAGCTGTCGGCCAGATCACGGTCATCCGCGACATCGCAAGTGTCCTCATCATCGGGCTTCTCCTCGACATGATGAACACCTGGCTGATGAATGCCGGTATCATCAAATGGTACATGCAGAAGGGAGGGGCGAAATGACCGGAAAGGAGTGGGTCGCACTGCTGAAGAACTGGCAGGTGGCAATGCTCGTCATCCTGCTCGTTCTTTCGGTAGTCTTCATTTACCCCCATGGCGAAGACGGGAAATTTACCACGAACCTCCAGTACGGCCTTGACCTCTCTGACGGCACCTGGCTGCAGATGGAGTTCCAGGCGGTGGTAGCAGGCTTTGAGACCGACCGGCCGGTTGTTGATTTCCTCTCTGACCTCCAGAAAGATCTCGATGCCGAGATTTACCGCATCGATGACCAGAAGATCGAGATCCGGAAGTACTTCACCCGCGATGAGCTGGAGTCCGCGTTTGCCGAATCCGGCGGGAGACTGACCACCTATGAACAGGGAGTCTCGAGAGAGACGGCTGAGCAGGTCAAGGTAATCCTCGAAGAGAAGCTGAATGCACTGGGGACCCGGGATGCCAAGGTCAATCCTCTCATCGGCCTTTCCGGAGTCTCCACCTACGTCAGGGTCGAGCTCGCCGGGGTGGGTCTTGCCCAGGCACAGGAGATTGTCGGAAAGCAGGGGCGCTTCGAGATACGGATCCAGACCGCCGGGAACGAGACCGAACATGTCCTGTACGGCGATGCGATCAATACGGTAGGCGTGCCGACGCAGGAGCCTCCCGGCAGCAACCGCTGGGGCGTCTCGTTCACGCTCACCGAGCAGGGGGCAGTCCAGTTCCGGGATGCAGCCATCCTGTACGGGGCAACAACCGATCCAGCCCGCCACTACCTGAACATGATACTTGACGGGAACGTGGTCTATTCCGCACCCCTTTCCCCTGACCTGGCAGCAAAGCTCCGGGTCGAACCAATCCGGGAGCTCGTCGCATCCACCGGTGCCGGCCAGGAAGGTCTGGACGCCGCGAAGAACCTCGAGATCCACCTCAGGGCCGGTGCTCTTCCGGTCGAGGTGAAGGTCGCCGGTTCAGGGTACGTGCCGGCTGCACTTTCAGACTACTTCAAGACCATGGCGATCGTGGCCTTCGTCGTTGCGACCATAGCGGTGGGCATCGTGGTCTTCCTCCGGTACCGTGAGCCTTCCATCGTGCTGCCCATGATTGGGGTCAATCTCTCCGAGATCGTGATCCTGCTCGGTGTCGCATCCCTTATCCAGCAGCAGCTCGACCTTGCAGCGATCGCGGGTCTGATCGCAGTACTGGGGACGGGTATCGATCAGCTGGTGATCATCACCGACGAGGTTCTCCATGAAGGGAAAGTACCGTCCCCCAACATCTACCAGAAGCGCCTGACCCGTGCCATTGGTATCATCATGATCTCGGCGGTGACGGTTATCATCGCGATGCTCCCCCTCGCCCTCATGTCGCTCTCGACCCTCCGCGGCTTTGCCATCATCACGATCCTTGGGGTGGTCATCGGGGTGCTTGTCACCCGGCCGGCATACGGGAAGATAATCATGGCAATCCTCTCCAAATAACCCAATAACAATCTTTATCTCCTTTTTCCACCGACCACTCTGGAGGTAATACAGATGGGAAAACCGGTGGTAATTGACTTTTTTGCAGACTGGTGCGGACCATGCAGGCTCCAGGGCCCGCATCTCGAGGAACTGGAGAAGAAGATGGGTGACAAGATCGAGATCAAAAAGATCGATGTAGACCAGCACATGGACCTCGCCAACAGGTACGGTATCCGGGTTGTGCCCACCCTCATCATCGAGAAGGATGGCAAAACGATCCATAAACTGGAAGGGGTCACCAGTGCCGATTCACTCGAGAAAAAGCTCCTGCCGCTGGTGGGGTAGGTGAAGGTCGGTATTGTCGGGGGAACCGGGGATATCGGCGAAGGGATCGCCATGCGCCTGTCATCGAAGCATGATGTGGTCATCGGCTCCCGCGATGAGGAGAAGGCGCATGAATCAAGCGATGCATGCTATGCACGGGTGACAGAGCTCGGACTTCCCTGCATTGTCAGCGGGCATTCGAACCAGGAAGCGGTGGACCGATCGGATATCGTCATCCTGGCCATCCCGTTCCGGCATATTAAGCCTACCCTCTCATCGCTCCACGGATTTGAAGGGAAGATCGTGGTCTCCCCCATCAATCCCATGGAGAAGCGGGATTTCTTTGTCTATACTCCCCCGCCCGAAGGCTCGGCTGCCCTGCTCGTCCGGACGATGCTTCCTCCCGGTACCCTGCTCTGCTCGGCGTTCAACACCGTGGCGGCAAACAAGTGGAAGGCCCTTTCTGAACCCCTCGACTTTGCCGTCCCTGTCTGCGGGGATGACCCTGCTGCAAAGGCAGTGGTGCTCGATCTTGTCAGGAGCATCCCGGGGGTCTCGGCCTATGATGCCGGGCCGCTTGCTGTCTCCAGCATGGTGGAGTGCCTCACCCCGCTCCTCCTGAATATTGCCCGGTTCAACCGGATGCGGGACGTCGGCATCCAGTTCCGGTAGGCCGGTCGTTATTTCCCATGGAGCCAGAGCGGATACGACAGGATTTTGCCCGGATAGGGCGGAGGCTCTTTACCGAGGGGTTGGTCAGGGCGAACTTTGGCAATATGAGTGTCCGGACCGGCGGTGGATTTGCCATCACGCGGACCGGTGCCTGCCTCGATACTCCGGGAAATCCCGTTCTTGTCCCGCTGGAGGGGGCTGCTCCCCCCGAAGCATCGAACGAGCACCAGGTCCACTGCGAGGTTTACCACAAGACCTCGTACCGTGCCCTCGTCCATGCCCATCCTCCCCATGCTGTCGCACTCTCGCTCCTCCTTGACAGCATCACGCCACTCGACTGCGAAGGGATCATGTTCTGCCCGGTGATTCCCGTGTGCGGCGGGGAGCCGGGGAGCAGGGACCTGGCACGGAATGTTACGGAGCAGCTCATTGGGTCGCGGGTAACCATTGCGCGGGGTCATGGGACCTTTGCCCGGGGAAATACCCTTGATGAGGCGTACATGCTGACATCTCTTGCAGAGCATAGCTGCCGCGTCCTGATTCTCTCCGGATTGCTCCGTGACACAGCCCGGGGGAGCTCCGGGGAAGAAAGACGATGACCCCTTGCGGGAAGCCTCTTCTGTCCGGCAGGGTGATTTAATGGCGGAACACGTAACAATAGAGAGAAACGAGAGACAACCCGGGGTGCCAGATGGGATCACTTGAGGATAAGATAGCAGGGCTTTCTCCCGAAGACCGGGGGGCAGCTGAACAGTTCATCGATTATCTGCTCATGAAGAGTGCCACAGCCAGAACTGAAGCCCCATCCCTCCACCCATTCGTGGCAGGGAATCCTGCAGCGACAGAAATTTCCCCGTGTATCATTGCTCCGGACCTGCACCCATCCCCTGCACCGCAGGCAGGCGACCGGTTCCCCTTACTGGGAGACCTCCGTATCCGGGAATCGCCGAACAACCGTGATGAGCAGGTACTCCAGGAGCGCCCCCACCGGAAGGATCCAGGTCTCCTCCTCGACTGGATCGATTGACAGGGTTTTCCCGGGTTCTCTATCCGGGTGACCCGTGTCCCCTCTTTTCCTCCACGTAGGACCTCCGGTCTCCTCTCTTCCGAACGATACCAGAAATGATGATGGACCCGGCGGGATTCGAACCCGTGGCCTTCACGTT
>DUGL01000148.1 GCA_013331415.1 Methanoregulaceae archaeon
CAATTATCCCGGAATGATCAGTGTCCCACCACCTGCCCGGGCGGAAGGGAGGGTCAGGAAAACGAACTCTTCAGGGATGAATGAGAAGGACCTGCTCCAGGGGTTGCAGGTGAGGGATCTGCCCAATCAGCCTCCTCCCAAGGAAAATACCCGCTTCATCCTGTAAAAATGCCCGGGTCCCTCTCCCGAAGAGCACCTCACCAAACGGGGAAGGGCCGCTCTTCCTCACCTGCTTTTTTTGCGATCGAGCAGCGGGTGCACCGATCCGTTATCGGTGCGTTCATGGAGTTCCGCAATATCCGTGGATATGACCCGGGTGATGAGCGGCATTCCAAAGACCCGCTGGAAGTACACAGATTCATTCCCAATCCCGGTAATCTCGAGCTCGCACGCACTCACCGCAGTGAGCTCGAGGACTGCGCCTTCTGCACCGGCAGAGAGGAACCGGGCATGGCGTACCAGGCCGGCGTGACTCCGGTCAAGGCTCTCAGCCATCCGGACGAATGTCGAGAGGATCCTGAGCCGTTCCCGGTCAGGATTTTCGAGGGGTACCATTGCGAGGTGCTTCTCTTTTGGGGGCTTCTTCCGATGGTACCGGGCGAGATGGGACATGAGCAGGATCTCCCGGGTGGAGAACCCGGCGAGATCTGCGTTCCTGATCAGGTAGGAGGAGTGGAGATGGTGGCGGGCATAGGAGATAAATGACCCCACGTCATGGAGGTAGGTTGCATAGACGAGGAGCTCCTCCTCCTCCTCCCCGAGTGTGTGCAGCCCGCACTCCCCGGCACTCCTGAAGAGCTCCCGGGCGAGCCGTGTCACGGTCCGTGCATGGTGCTCGTTGATCCGGCAGGACCGGGCGAGCTGAATCACACTCCGCTCACGGGACGAGTGCTGGGCCATCAACGGGAAATCCCGTATCTGTGAGAGGTAATCAGCGAGCAGCCCGTCCTGGAGCCCGCGCTGGGTAGGGATTATCCGGTCGATTATGAGAGCATCCATCAGGGTCTCGAGGATGGCAGCACCACAGATGATGATGTCTGCCCGTTCCGGGTTGATCCCCGGGACCTTCCGCCGCTTCGCAAGCGGCAGCGAACAGAGGAGCGAAGCTACCCGTGCGAGCTCTGACCGGGTAAGTCCTTCCTCATTTCCCGTCCTGCCATTCCTGGACCGTGCTGCGATCTCGGCAAGGTTGATGATGGTCCCCGAACTCCCATACGCGATAGCGAATGGGTTTGCGGAGAGTTCCGGGACCACAGGTCCGATTACCTCACGGACAGCAGATTGGATACGGTCATACTGCTTCTTCGTGACCGGCTTTTCGTGGTATCGAGGGAAAAATTGGTTCGTGAGCCGTATGGAGCCGAGCAGGAGGCTCTCGAGAGCAGAGCACCCGTGTTGCCCGCCAATCGCGATCTCCGTTGATCCCCCGCCGATATCTACGAAGAGTGCCTGTTTCTCGTCGAGCTGAATCCCGGTCACCACCCCCATGTAGATCAGGCGTGCCTCTTCCCGGCCGGATATCACCCTGACATCCATGGAAGACTCGTGTCGGAGGCGGGTAAGGAGGATATTTTTATTTTCTGCTTCGCGTGCTGCCGATGTTGCAACTGCGACGAGCTCATCGGTTGAAAACGACCGGGCTAGAGCAGCATAGTTCCTGCAGACCGCAACAGCACGATCAATTGCGTCGTCCCGGATGATCTTCTCGGCAAATTCACCATCCCCCAGCCTGACCACCTCTTTTTGGCGGGAGAGGACCTGGAATGTGCACCCGGATAAGAGGCGGACGATCATCATCCGGATGGAATTCGTCCCGATATCTATGAAGGCAACGATGCGGCCTTCTCCATGTCCGGGTACTTGCTCCAGGGAAGACACGTTAGCGTACAGCTTCGAAGGAAGGGTGGATAAAGGATCTGGTTCTGTCCCCATGACCGGTGATCATGACCGTGATATCCTGCACCCGCACCTCCCGATCGTTGCTGCAACAAAGACCGCGGACAGGGAGACGAGAACAAATGCGATGAAGAATGTCGAGACCGCAGCCACGTACCCTGCCACGAACGGAATGAGGGTCATTCCCCCGTAACTTGCCGTGTTGAAGAGACCCATCAGCACCCCCTGCCGTGCCTCGGCCATGGCGAGGAAGGCGAGCTGGCCGATCATCACCAGGCCGGCTACAGCCCCGACGAAGATGAATCCAAACGGGGTAACGTAGGCGCACAGTACCGCTACTGCCATCACGAGCGATGCAACCCGGATCGTCGGTACGGGAGGGAGGTGGGCATGGGCGGCGATGACCACTGCAATGGCCGTGGAGAGGTTCATCGCCGCGATGATCACGGCGAGCCTGCCAGGTGCAAGGTCAGAGAATTCAGGGTACAGCACCGTGAGGGCACCGGTTGCTCCGAGGATAACGATCGTCGAGATCCAGAGCCAGAAGTACTCCCTGAGCACCCTGATGAGCCGCCGCACGGTTTCCATGACCGGCTCAAGGGGGAAAGCAGCCGCTGATACAGCCCCGCTGCGCATCAGGATGCTTCCGGCCGCAGGGATCAGGGCGAGCACGGAAAACAGCAGGATGCCCGAGAACCGGTCCCCGGTCAGCTCAACAAGCCAGCCCCCGCCGATCAGGCCTGCTACGAGGCCCACGTTCAGGAGCGCCATGAAGTACCCGCTGCTCGTCTCATGGTCGGTCCGGGCATTGATCAGGGAGAGGGCCGATGCCACGAAGAGCCCTGCCCCCACCCCCTCGATCAGGCGGCTTGCGATGACCAGGGGCAGGGTATGGGAGACCAGCAGCAGGAAACCGGAGATGACCGTGAGGACAAGGCCAGCTCGGATGAGCGGGAGCTCGCCTATCCTGTCTGAGAGAAATCCTGCCGGGAGGACCAGGAGGAACGCCCCGAGAAAGTACGCAGAATAGATCGCACCGTGATGGATTGTCCCTTCCCCGAACGCAGGGAGTACCGGGACGATGGCGTTCGAGAGCGCCATCACCACGAAGATCCCGAGGAAGAGGGGCAGGCGATCTCTCATGGCAACCGCTGCACTCCGGGAGATCTCTTCCCTCGCAGGATCACGCCCGGTTTCATGGTCGCCATGTGCATCCGGTATCGCTATATCATCCGGTAGGTCTCAAGGTTCATCGGGGCATGGGTCTCGATGTGGTACCGCTTGTAGAGCGAGCTTGCCAGGTCGATCGTGCTGTTCTCGTCACCATGGATCGTGAAGATCTTCTCGGGCTTGGGCTGGATATGCCCGATGTAGTTGATCAGCTGCCGCCGGTCCGAATGGCCCGAGAACCCGTCAATCGTGACGATCTCGAGGTTGATCACGATCGTCCCGCGCCGCCCGGTGGGAACCTCGCGCCAGCCTTTCTGGATCCGCCTGCCCATCGTGCCGTCAGCCTGGTACCCGACAAAGACGAGTGCATTGCGCTCATCGGCTGCCAGGCAGCCCAGGTACTCCATCACCGGGCCCCCGTTCAGCATCCCGCTCGTCGTGATGATAACGCTCGGGTCACCGTTGATCACCCGTTCACGCAGGTCAGCGGAATCGACCTGGATGAAGCATTCGGCAAGGAACGGGTTCAAACCCTCCTTGAAGATCTGGTTCCTGAGTTCATTGTTCAGGTACTCGGGGTAGGTGGTGTGGATCGCTGTTGCCTCGCGTATCATCCCGTCAAGGTAGATCCTGACCGCAGGGATCTTCTCTTTCCTGATCCCCTCTTCGAGCGCCAGCATCACTTCCTGGGAACGCCCGACCGAGAACGCCGGGATGATCACTTTCCCCCCGCGTCCGATGACTGAATTGACGGTCTCGTAGAGTTTCTCTTCTGCATCGGCGCGTGCCGGCTGGATATCGCCGCTGCCGCCGTACGTGCTCTCCATAAAAATCGCCTCGAGCCGCGGGAACTGGTTCGTGGCCGGGTTAAAGAGCCGGCTCCTGCTGTAGTTGAAGTCGCCGGTAAACGCGATATTGTAGAGCCCGTCGCCGACATGGAAGTGCGCGATCGCGGACCCGAGGATGTGGCCTGCGTTGTGGAACGTGAGCTTCATGTCAGGGGCAATATCGGTAACGCTCCCGTAATTGAGCGTGATGGAATGTTTGATGTAGCTCTTGATATCGTTTGAACTGTACGGGATCTTCCGGTCCTCTTTTGAGACCACGTCGAGGTAATCGAGCTGGAGCATCGCCGAGAGATCCCGTGTCGGGGGGGTGCTGTACACCGGGCCGTCATACCCGTACTTGTACAGGAGTGGAACGAGGGCACAGTGGTCAAGGTGTGCATGGGTGAGGACAACGGCATCGAGCTGGGAGAGGGGGTGGATCTCGGGGACATACAGGTAGGGGGTGTTGTTGCTGTTGTCCGGTTTCTCCCCGCAGTCGATCAGCACCCTGCTCTCCGGGGTCGAGAGGAGGAATGCTGCACGGCCTACCTCACGGCAGCACCCGAGCGTGGTCACCCTGACCCACTGGTCTTTACTCGTGACATCGCGGTGGATACGCCGCCCTATCGTCCGCAGGAACTGCTTTCGCTCCTCGCTCACCGAGCGCAGGTACTGCCTGATCTGTTTGACCGTGGTACTCTCGATGGGGGGTGTCCTGACCACTTTGGGTGTCCAGCCGATGTGCCGGGTGATCTCACGGAGTGTGGCACCGTTCTTCCCGATAACAACCCCGGGCTTCTCGGCCTCTATGAGGACCTCGCCGGTATCAGGGTCAAAGAAGATGTCGGTGATCCCGGCGTTTTCTGGGACCACAGCCCTGATATCCTGGACCGCCCGGTCCGGGTCTTCGAGGACATTGGGTCGCACCACGATCCGCTTCCGGAGGTCGCGTGCAAGTATCCGTATAAGGTCCGCTTCATCGGCAAACTTCTTGGGATCGTCGGTATAGATGACGAGTTCCGGCCCTTCAAACTCTACTTCAGAGACGGTGATACCGTGGGGGACCTTCTCGTTGATCTTGGTTTTGAGTTCTTTTAGTCGATCATCAATAAGCATCAAATCAGTCCTGGAAAAAAGAAAGGATTATGCCGTGGCCGCCGGTGAAATCTTCACCAGTTCATCGTCGGGGATCTCAAGATACTCGTCTTTGGTTATCACCACAACGTAGATCCCTTCCCCTGAACCTGCGTCACGTTTCACCGCAGCGCGTACCGCCCGCACCGCGAGCCCGATTGCATCTTTTCTCTTCATTCCCCTGGTGAACCGGTCTTCCAGCACGCCATATGCTATCGGGGAACCGGAACCGGTAGCCACGATCTCCTCCTCTTTTGTTGCCCCGCCCATGGCATCAACAGAGAAGAGGGCCGGCCCGCTCTCATCGACTCCTCCAACGAGGAGCTGGACATAGTAGGGGAAATACCGGTTGTTGTTCAGGATGTTTGAGAGCAGGGTTGATGCGGCAGCGACCGACATCGGGCGTCCCCGCCGGATATTATACAGGCTGCACTCAACAGTCATGACTCTCGCAAGCTGCTGGGCATCTCCCACCCCGCCTGCAATGGTCATCCCGATCCGGTCAGCGATCTGGTATACCTTCTTTGCTTTCTTGCTTGCGATCAAATACCCCATCGTTGCCCGTTTCTCGGTGGCAAGGACGACCCCTTCCTGAAAGATCAATCCGACGGTGGTCGTTCCCTTCATGGGCTCCTGATAGTGCTCATTCATAGATATACCCCAAAATATTAAAAACGCTGGAAAAACCTCTCAAAAGCGTCTTATCAGTGTAGTGTCATCGGTAAATTTAAAGGTTGTTATTCTGCCGGTTCACGGCACATTACCTGGATGAGGTCGCGGTCAAAGAGCATGGCAACCAGTTTCTTGTCCCCGTTCACGACCGGGAGCTGGTCGATCCTTCCCCGCTTCATCTTCAGGGCACATTCGCTCACTTCAGCATTCAGGGGAACGGAGATGACATTGCTGATCATGGCTGTCTTCACCGGTTTGTCCGGGAGCTGGATCTTCGAGATGCCATAGCTGACCGTGTGCATATCCCGGATACTCTCCCAGGTCCATTCGTCATCATCGGTCCCGTTCGAGAAGTCGCTCACCTCGACGGTATCTTCAATCGAGGAGTGCCGGATCAGGTCCCGCTCGGAGATGATCCCTTTGAGCCTGCTCTCGGCATCCAGGATAGGAATGGCTTCGAATCCTGAGATCTCCATGATACGTGCGACCAGCGGGAGCGGTGTCTCCTCCCAGAGAGCATAGGTCTGGCTGATATAGGAGGGCTTGATCTCTTCTTTGATCCGCATCTGGGCAATAGCATGGACAAGGTCGGCGACCGATATCAGGCCTACCAGCTTTTGATCCTCGACGACCGGCAGGCGCCGTACATTCTGTTCGATGAGGATCTGTGCTGCCTCACGGACCGGGGTGTCTGGTGTGACCGTCTGGGGGTTCCGCGTCATGAGCAGCCCGAGCTGGGTCTCTTCGGCTTTCCGGAGCAGGTCTTTCCTGGTGATGATCCCGACGAGCTTCCCCTCTTTCAGGACCGGGACCCCGCTGATCCCGGTCCTCTTCAAAATCTTNNAGGACATCATCGCGGTTCCCCGGGATCTCCACGCTGACGACCTCGGTGGTCATGAAGTCTGCGACGGTCTTCATTGCGATGATCTCACCACCATCACGGTCTTTGGGGAGTTTGCGACGACAAATGCGCTCACGCTGCCGAGCAGGAGGCGGTCCACCTCGCTCTTGCCATGGGATCCCATCACGACCAGGTCAACCGGGAGCTCGGTAGCGGCCTTTACGATCTCGTTTCCTGCATGCCCCTGCTTCATGTACGTCTCCATCTGCACCCCGTGCGTTCTGGCGATCTCCCGTGCTGCATCGAGTGCCTTGTTCCCTTCCTTCTCGAGCATGCTGTACATGATCTCCCAGGTGTTGTCCATGGGGAGTGAGGAGAAGAGCCCGGTCTCCACAACATAGACTGCGTGGACCTGTGCCTTCCAGACTCGCGCCTCTTCTATTGCGGTCATCAGTGCATGATCGCTGATTTTTGACCCGTCAATTGCCACCAGTATGTGTTGGAACATGGCTACCCTCCAAAAGAGCTTTTCTAGTATTGTATTTCATGAATTAATAACTTTTGTGACGATATTGAGCGGACTGGTCCGGGTAACCAGTGTCCGTGCCAGGTCATGGGAGAGCCAGAGGTTCGATGCCCGGGGATCAATCACGATGAGGTTTGCAGGATTTCCCTCGGTGATGCTATATGGCCTGCCGGCTATGCGCGATCCTGCTGCCGCGGCCCGGAATACCTGGAGGGGCGCAATTCCGTACACCGTCGCGACAAATGCCATCTCCTGCCAGAGGTCAGGCTGGACAACCATGCAGTTGTCGGTCCCGAGGAGAACCTCGCACCCGAGATCGAGCATATCGCTGATCGGGGGTCGTTTCCCTGTACTGGTGACCCCGAGCATCCAGTTTGATCGAGCACAGACTGCTATCGGGACTTCCTCTTCGGCACAGCGGATGAGCTGCCTGCGCGTTGCATGGGTGCAGTGGACGAGCAGGTCCGGTTCATAACAGAGTGCACGGTCCACGTCAAAGCGGTCGCGTTCGCCTGCATGTATGGCAATCCTGCCTCCTGTCCCCCGTGTGCGGGTGATGATCTGCTCGATGTCCTGTACATCCCGCACACTGCTGATCCCTGCTCCGTCAGCCAGCACTTCCCCCCCCTCTCTCCCGAAGATGAGCGGGCGGCACCGGATTCCGGATGCAGCCTGCTGCAGGGCACGCACCCCGTCTTCCCCCCCCTCCCGGAAATCGGCACATCCTGCGGTCCCTGCAGCTTCCATGAAGGTGAGGGTCGCCTGCATTGCACGGACGAGTTCGTCACGGGGTGTCCCTGCAAGGATGCGGTGCTTGAGGCCATGCGGGGGCGTAACCAGTGCTTCCAGGCCGCCTTCAGCCCGGGTATCCATCGCCACGCTGTCGCCAAGGTGGGTGTGCGCGTTGAAGAGGGCAGGGCATATCCAGGTGCCGGGGCAGGGATCGGTATCCTCAACCCGGTGGATGATCCCGGCCCTGATCTCTATTGCGACGTCCCGTATCTCGAGGTCATCACCGACCAGCGCACGTCCGCTGAGAACACAATCACCGGTCGTCATGGGAGGTATCCGTCACCGATTTTAAATAGGGACAGAGAGAAATTAACTGGTATGGCAAAAAAAGGTGGCGGCAGGCTGATCTCTTCTGCCGGACTGGTCAACTATTACGAGAGCGAGGACAAGCGTGCCGTGCACATCAACCCGGTTGCAGTGATCGTGGCCGCCGTGGCAATATCGGTATTCATCCTCGTCATGACCCTGATCTATTGATGCGGCTGCAATCCTGATTTTTCAACCTTTTCCGCTGCGTCCTTCCCCTGGTGTGAAGGGAAGGCAGGTCCTGTTCAAGGCAGGCAGTTTTTAAAAAGACCACGGCAGGCACCGCGGGGGTGCTCCTGCCCATGATGGAGTTGGCAAACCCTGCGATTCCGTCAACTCCGGCATTCCCGGTATCCTGGGTACCTGTCCGAAGAGGCCGTGATCGCGCCCCGGAATTCATGTATCGCGGGGATCCCCCTCGAGCCCGTGACATGACCTGCACGCCTGTACCGGTATGCGCGCCTGCACGTCTCGGTCACGATCACTCACTCCCCGACGTCTGCCGTTTGTACGGAGCCCTTGAGCAGCTCTGCTGCCGCCCCCATGGGATCCGGCGGGAGGCGGATGACCAGATTATCCGCGATAGTGATCTGTTCAATTTCTGCCCGCTCCCGATATATTCGCAGGGGGTTCCGGGAGGATGAAAGGATACTCGAAGGGGATCCCGGGTCAAATATAGGACACGGCCTGGATGAACCGGGTGTCTTCACCGGGGCTCTCAGCTATCCGGCTTGCCTGATCCCCGGGCTCTGCCACACAAAGCGACCTTGGTATATCCCCTCGGTTCTGATGAGACCGGGGATGAGATGCAGATGATATCCTGCTCCTTAAAGGGAAACCTGCTCACCGATCAGGGAACAGGGGTCATCGCCTTCCCTGAAGAGAAGGTGTCGGGCTGGATTGGCTCGTCCTGCAT
>DUGL01000108.1 GCA_013331415.1 Methanoregulaceae archaeon
ATCTTCACAGGTACCTGCCCCGCTTCTCTATCTCCTGTTCCCGCGAAAATACCTCGCCGGCACCTCCAAACACCTGCGCATATCCTTCCCTGAACGCCTCTTTCAGGAGGGGAAACCGGTCAGTCGTGCTCTCGAGGGTCTGGAAGAGGACGTGGAGGTCGACCCCGCGTGCCTCTACCTCTGGTGAGACTGCGGCAAGGCCGAAATCGATGAGGACGCAGCTGCCGTTCCGGATCACCATGTTGCTCGTGGTGAGGTCGCCATGTACGATACCTGCCCGGTGAAGGTTTCCTACCGTTCTTCCTGCTGCCCGCAGGTGCTCTTCTGTGAGAGCATCTCTGATCAGGGTCCCGGAGATCCGTTCCATGACGATGGTATCATGCGTGATATCGCGGATGACCGGGGTGGGGACACCGACCCGGCGTGCCGCAGATATCAGTCGCGCCTCGGCTCGTGTACGCTCGGTGATCAGGCGACAATCAAGTTCCGGCCTCCGGTACTTCTTCCCGACCCGCTGTTTCCAGACCAGGATTTCCCCGAGGGCGACGGCAGCCTCAGCCCCGGTTGCATGGGTCATATACTCGAGGGGGATTGGTCTCACCTGATCCGCGGGGGTGTCGTGTCTCCAGGTCACCTCGACCTGGTCTGATCGGTACGACGGGTTGACAAAGGACTCGCTGATGGGGACGTCATACCCGCTCTCGAGCATGATCTTCCCGGTGTACGCGATCATCGCGCCATTGTCCCCGAGGTACTTCCGCTCCGGGACGAAGAGGGCTGCACCACGGTCCTCGCACATCTGTGCAAGCATCGCCTGGAGACGCGCGTTCGCCCCGACCCCGCCGACGAGCAGGACCTCGTTCTTCCCGGTGTGGGCAAGGGCACGTTCCGTCACCTCGGTGCACATGGCAAAAGCCGTCTCCTGCAGGCTGTAGCAGACATCGCTGATCGGTGCCCCGCACTCGCGGGCAGCGCTGATGAGTCCCGAGAACGCGAGATCCATCCCTTTGACCGTGTAGGGGAGCTCCACGTAGTCACCGGTCTTTGCCAGTTCCTCGATCGCAGGGCCGCCGGGATGCGGGAGTCCCCTGCTCCGGGCGAATTTGTCGATCGCATTCCCGATCCCGATGTCAAGGGTCTCGCCAAATATCCGGTAGCGGCGGTTCAGGTACCCGATCACCTGGGTGTTGGCCCCGCTTGCATAGAGTACCACCGGGTCATGGCAGCCGGTGGCGAACCGCCCAATCTCGATATGGGCGACGCAATGGTTCACCCCCACCAGCGGTACCCTAAGCCCTATGGCAAGGGACCGGGCAGCAGTGGCTACCGTGCGCAGGCAGGGGCCGAGGCCGGGACCCTGGGAGAAGGCAATCCCGGTGATCTGGTCCGGGTTGGAGAGCACCCGCGAGATGACCGCCTTCATCTCGGCGGCATGGTGCTGGGCAGCCTCCCGGGGGTGTATCCCTCCCTGCGGGGGGTTGTACGGTTTTGAAGAGAGAGCGATGAGATCGTGCCCAAAAACAGCGGCGCTGAGGTTCCAGGCAGTTCCCTCGATCCCGAGAATCGGCCCAAAAACAGGCATCAGCGATTATTTCTTGAACTCAGTGTAGCCGCATTTCCCGCATGCCAGGCGGTCCTTGTGGTCGGCCAGGGCCACGCCGGGCCCGCACCGCGGGCAGAACTTACGGGCCAACGTCGCCTTGCCACCTTCAACCGTGTAGCAGGTGGCACGGCGGGGAGTTGCGGCTTTGGCTTTCTTTGCCGCCATCAGGACCCTTCCTCCTTCGGTTTCGGCATCCCGCGGGCAAAGAGGAAGGTCCGCTCAACCTTCTCCTTCTGCTCAGGCGAATCATACACCCGCGCCTTCCCGGAGAGCTCGGTCTTCCCGAACGTTGTCTTCATCGAATCCAGCACCAGCAGCGTATCTTTCACGTTCAGACCTGCTGACAGTTTGCCGATCACCTGCAGCCGTGACGGGGTGGG
Source organism: Methanoregulaceae archaeon (assembly GCA_013331415.1). GTDB lineage: Archaea > Halobacteriota > Methanomicrobia > Methanomicrobiales > Methanospirillaceae > UBA9949 > UBA9949 sp10516u. Next base: position 1,984 of record DUGL01000108.1, read on the forward strand.
ACCATCAAACCGGAGCGTGAAGTCCACCTCCCTCCTTGCCAGGAGTTCGTTCCTCGTATCCCTGGTAACCTCGAAATCCATCGGTATCCTCTTACCATTCGTGTTCAGATTATTTATACTCTGGCAACACGGCGGATCATGCCTGCCGTGCTCCTTTTGTATCCTCGACAAAGTACGAGAGCAGGATCCGTGCCTGCTCCTTCGCCGCCTCCGTCACCCTGCACAGGACCACCCCCTCGCCCGGCTGCCCGTACAGGATCACGGCCCCCTCCGGGGCAGACAGGACGAGCGGTATGACCGCGAGATCCTCCTCGCCCTCGACGAATATCAGGACGCCGGGGTCAGCAACGGCACATTCGAGCGCATCCATCAGTTCCTCGGTGAGGGTGCCGGGGGGATTCCATGCGGAGCGCCTCCTGCGGTAGACTGCCGGGGACCGGTTGCAGGGTATCCGCATGGTATGCCCGTCAATGATGGCAATAGCAGGGACGATCCCCTTCTGGATGAGGTGGTAGGTCACCACGTCACCGACCGTGTACACGGTCGCATCCCGGAGCAGGGGGATGACCTGATCGATCTCCGGGTAGAGCGTCCCAAACGGCGTCCTGAACAGGTGGCGCCGGCCCTCTGGCAGCAGGAGCATTCAGCGGACCTTCAGCGCATATCTTCCCGGGAGCGAAATGTTCATCTTCTTCGCCACTTCAGAGCGCTGGGGGTCGATGATGACCAGGTACCCGGCCCAGTCCGTGGAGATGTTTCCGCTCCCGCAGATCGTGCAGCTCTCGCCCTCCACCACCCGGTGGCATTCCCTGCAGACCCTGACGAGCTTCTTCCTAGCGGCCGCCACGCTCACCACCCTTCTCCTTCTCCTTCTCCTTCTCCTTTGCAAGGTCTTCTTCGAGCCACTTGGCGGTTCCGAGACCCGACTGCCGCATGGTCAGGCCGATCTTGCTGTCCCGGGGCTCCCGCTCGTTTAAGGAGAGGGTCACCACCCGGACCCGGATAGTATCGCCGACTGTGATGGAGCGCTTTGACTCCTGGCAGATCAGGCGGGCGTTCTTCTCATCGTAGTTGATGTATTCGTCCGAGATCTGGCTCACGTGGAGCATGGCGTCAATGGGGCCGAGGCTCACGAATGCACCAAAACTTGTCGTCTCGACCACCAGGCCCTCGATCACTTCCTGGAGGGCGAGGCGCAACACCAGTGATTCGAACGTGACGTCATAGTAGACCGCCCCGTCTCCCGGGACGATCTCGCCTTCCCCGACGTCGAGGACCTTTGTCACGGCGATGAAGATGCCGATCTCCTTGTCGATGCTCCCCTCGAGCTGCTCCTGCAGTACATCGAGGATGACTTTCCGGAGATCTTCCCCCAGCCGGTGGGGAGGAACCCTCACCTTGTCTGCCAGTTTCATCCGGTAATACATGACCCACCTATTTCCTGAATAGTTCCAGCCTCTGTTTTCCCAGGAGCGATATCACCGGGACCCCCTGCGCGAGCAGGGCGGTGCGGAGATGACGATCGCTCGTGAATACCATGCATCCATGCGTGCTCGCATGATATAGGATCTTCTCATCAACCGTAGCTCCGGGAGGTCCGCTCGTAATGAGCGTACACCGCTCTGCAAGGGCGAGAGCAGCCCGTGCGGCTGCTCCATTCTTTCCCCGGCCCGCGGCAAGCCCGCACAATTCATCGCGCACACACGCAAGGAGTACTGGTTCATATGCCCCGATAAGATTTGCCAGTGCCGTAAAGATGTCGAGCCGGAACTGCACCTGCGCCATGAGCGCATTCGCATCGAGCAGGACCGCTACTCGGTGAGGACGCCCATCCCGATCAGACGCCATCGGGCTCCCAGCTGCCGGCTGATTGCAATGCGGGCGCCGGGTTCTGCACAGACCGGCCGCTTCAGGACCACCTCAACGAGATCCTTCTTGGCGCTGGTCACCACCCCGACCGTGACGGCTGTCCCGACCGAGAGCATCAGCGGTTCCTGGTGTTTCAGGGGCTCGATGACGAGCTCGTTCGTTGCTCCCACCACCCGCTCCATGAGGGTGACCTGGAACCGGAGCCGGTCCCAGACCGGGGGGAGTACTCCGGCATGTCCGGCCACCTGCCCGGCCAGCGCATCACTCTTGGTGAGGGCAGGGTCAAGCTTTGTCCCAATCCCGAGCAGCCCCCCGGGCCCTGCTTCGATAACCTTCTTTGAACCGGCATTGATCGTGGTGATCCTGGTCGTGATCGGCTCCCACCGGATCTTATTTTCTGTCTGGACCTGCCGGCCGGGCCGGATCTCTATCTCGTCGCCCTCTTTGAAGATCCCCCGGATCAGCGAACCCCCGATAACGCCGCCTTTTACCTCGCGCCAGTTCGACCCGGGCTTGTTGATATCAAACGAACGGGCGATCAGCATGACCGGTTCTGCGACCGGGTCACGCTCAACCTCAGGGATCGCCGCGTCGAGTGCCTCGATGACTGCGCCGATGTTGATCGATTTCTGGGCAGATATGGGGATGATCGGGGCACCTTCTGCAATGGTCCCCTTCACGAAGGTTTTGATCTGCTCATAGTGCCTGACAGCATCTTTCTGCGAGACGACGTCGATCTTGTTCTGGACTATCACGATCTGCCGGATCCCGACGAGCTCGAGCGCCATCAGGTGCTCTTTTGTCTGCGGTTGCGGGCAGGGCTCGTTCGCCGCAATCACGAGCATGGCCCCGTCCATGAGGGCCGAGCCCGAGAGCATCGTCGCCATGAGCGTCTCGTGGCCGGGTGCATCGACAAAGGACACGGACCGGAACGGCACCGCTTTTGTCCCGCATACCGGGCATTCCGGGCTGGTCGTGTAGGCATCTGCACCCGTGCAGTGGTCACACCGGTAGAATGTCGCATCAGCGTACCCGAGGCGTATCGAGATGCCGCGCTTGATCTCCTCGCTGTGGCGGTCAGCCCATGCACTGGTCAGGCCGTATACGAGCGTGGTCTTCCCATGGTCCACGTGGCCGACGACCCCGATATTCACGCCTGGAATGGTAACGTCACGGGAAATGCGATCAAACCTCCTTAATGAGTAGTGAATGAACCTACTTATACAAACCGGTCAGTCATGCGGCGGAGGGAGTATCTGAACGGGTATTTTTCTGAAAGAATGGTACCCTGCGGTGCAGACATCCGGAAAGGTTAAAAAGAGAGTACGGCAAGATCTCCTCTATTGAGAAGAGGTCACCATGACGGTCGATTCAGAGCTCTCGAGAATCGGGATATCACTCCCCAAACACCTGCTGGACAAGTTCGACGAGATCATCAACTACCGGGGCTATTCATCCCGGTCGGAGGGTATCCGTGATGCGATACGCAGTTATATCACGTACTACAAGTGGATGTCCG
>DUGL01000218.1:0-8751 GCA_013331415.1 Methanoregulaceae archaeon
GTGCCTAATCGGATGGGAGATGAGGATCCCAACCTCACCAAACTAAAAGTAATGTCGCTTCTCGGCACAGGTAAGCCGCTCGATATCCGTGAGAGCCGGGACAGCCATGGACAGGTTAAAAAACGATGATCCTGAACGGCTTGGGATTTGTTGAACGCCGACTCTACCTGTATCCCGATTTTTTCGAGGGCATAGCAGTAAAACGGCTATTAGGTCCAGAATTGCACCGTGGTCCATATCTGGCCCCAGTACAAACGATTCATCCCTTCACTATCGAATGGCAGTCAGAAAATTTTTCAATTCCTCATACTCATCGATGCAGTACGAATTCGCAGACACGAGTGAACCTGAAGCTACCACTTCATGAGAAGGAAAGAATGAAACCTTGGTAAGATTATTTTTTAAACACCCAGAGGATCCCATGAAAATACTCCCTGTCATCGTCAGTGCTCTGATCATCGGTACTGTTATCCTTTTCTTCTGGCTGGCCCCCGGCATTTTTGGGATCGGGAGGACGACTGAAGACAACCTGACGCTCCTGATATGCACCGGCGACCGCTTCGCTTTTATCCAGGGGACCTACCTCTATCCCGTATCTGATGAAGGGATGGAATCTGAGAGAGAAGCCGTTATCCAGCGGGTCAGGGCGATCGGAGGGGAGGGACCACGCGCCGGAGGTGCTGGTAGCGGGGGACCAGGAGATTCCCGGATTGTTGCATGGGGGTATTGTATCGACCATGAGGGGGTTCCCTCCGGATTCAATTATGGTATGGGAAATGACGGTCCGGCAAAATATGCCATCGAAGAATCGAACCGCTGGTATCAGGAACATATTGTCAACCAGTCACTGGATGTGAATGTGACCTGTTCATCGACGACCGTTGTCGAACAGTTCAGGTATACCATCTGGGAGTCTGGACGAATAGTGTGAAGGGATAAAGGGGGGCCACACACTTCATTCCTGCGACTGGGTGTTTTGTTTCCCTGTTGCAGGGATTAATTGATGGGATATCTCTTCTCGGATGATACTCACATCTCTGTATCCAGAAATCCGTATCTGGTTCTCTACCTGAAAGAGTTTATCCAGAAAAGCGAAATTTTCTTATAGGGTGGGACCGGTTTGAAATTTCATTCTCATAAGAAAATCATCACACGGGGTATAGGTCTCGGGATATTCCTTCTCCTCACGACGTATCTTCTCGCATTTGTCATTTTCGGGCGGCCTACGGGATTGATTCTTGTCCTGTTTATCGTTGAGCTCCTCTTTATAGCAGTGCTTCTCATCATATTTTTCCGGCAGGGACAACAGGGAAGAGCACTCGTCGTCCCTCTCGCGGTGGGCATCCTGCTCTCGATCGTGACAGTCCTGATTGCGATCTTTATTGGCACAACCCTGATCCACGCTCCGCTTCCACCGCCGGAATCGCCTGCATGGAGCAGCGGGAGCCCGGTTATTGGCATGGCAGTCAGCACCGATGAGATCTCCACATCCTCTCCCGAAGCCCGTGACCTGTTGATCGGCGGGCTGACAATAGCCTCCAGGAACAATCAATTCGCTGCAGCGATCCCGTATTATGACCAGGCACTTGCAATCGATCCGAATTTTGCCGAGGCCTGGATGGCGAAGGGGGTCGCCCTCCACAATCTTGGATCCTATGCCGAAGCGGTCGGCTGCATCGACCGGGCGCTTGCGATCGATCCCGGCAATCCTGCTGCCTGGTCATTGAAGGGGACCATCCTTGACAGCTGGGGGCGCCCGGACGAGGCTGCAGCCTGTTATAGAAAAGCGAGGGAACTCGATTCCAGGTACCAACCCATTTGATGGTGGCTCTGATTCCGGCAGCTCCTCCCCCGGTCGTCGCCCGGCAGGTCTTCAGGTTCTCCGACAACATGGACACACACCACGAAAACCCGAAACCGGGGCAGGGGTCAGGAGATCTTGTAGGGAAGGAGGGGATCCGAATCGTTCCGGCCACCCGGCCTGGCTCCTAAGATTTCTTATTGGTCCCGGGAGTGCTGACACCTCATCACACCCTGGCGATCAGCTCGCTCCGGGAAAACGTCCGGATCCCTGCCATGATGAGCACGGCATCGAGGGCGAAGAACGCAATCCCGACCAGTACGGCAACGAGGGGCGAGAGGAAGAGGAGGCCCACGGACTGGGCGACCACCAGCACGAGGATGACGAGCACGAGCGCCCCGGAGACCTGGTACGCCTCCATGAAGGTCCTGACCCGCGTGGAGATGATGACCGTCACCGCGACCCCGAGCAGGGCGACCGCGGGCACGACCACGACCATGAGCGCCAGCCAGCTCGGGGTCGGGAACCAGAACCTGCCCATGACCGGGTATCCCGCAAGGTTGGTCACCAGGGTAAAGACCAGGAAATTCACCCAGGTGTACACGATGGCCGGGATGAGGGCTGCGAGCACTTTCCCGAGGAAGAGCTCCCCGTCGGTTGCTGGGGTATAGAGGAGCGCTTCAAGGGTCTTTCGCTCCTTCTCCCCGACAAACGCTTCGGCGGCGATGATGCAGGCGAGCATCAGCGGGAGGACCAGGAAGAGCGGCGCCATGAGGTAGCCGAGGATCAGGACGATTGGCAGCTGCTCGGGAGAGAGCTCCGCGAGCTCATCGATGAGCTGCGGAGGGATGAGTTCCTGCAGGTCATCGAACGCGGGCTGGTCGCTCTCCGGCAACAGGACAGGTATCTGGGTGATGAGGAGCGGGAAGACGACCGCGAAGATCACGGAGAGGATGATGGCGCCGGAGATCGCGATGCGGTTCTGTGCCACTTCAGCGATGTCCTTCTCTGCAAGCGCCCGGACGATCTGCCGGTTCATGCAGCATTCCTCCCCTGTTCCTGGACCGCAAAATAGATCTCCTCGAGTGAATACTCCCGGGGGGAGACCCGCACGATATCGCCGCCCTGCTCGACTGCAGTCCTGATGACCGCGGGGACCTGGTCCCGGTGCTGTACCCGCAGCGTGATGGTGGTCTCTGCCTGGTTCTCAAGGGTGACCCCCGGGATCCGGCCGATCGCTTCGAGGACAGCAGCCGGTGGCGGCCTCTGGAACTCCACCTCGAGGGGCACGGCATCCCAGAGCCGTTCCGAGAGATCGTCCCTGCTCCCCTGGGCAAGTATCCTCCCTGCCGATATCATGGCCACCCGGGAGCAGAGGTCCTGCGCCTGGCCAAGGTTGTGCGTGCACAAAAAGATCGTCTTCCCCCGGTCGGCCGCCATCTCCCGGATGATCCCGGTCATCTGGCGAGACGCTTCCGGGTCGAGGCCGGATGTCGGTTCATCCAGGAAGACAACCTGCGGGTCATGGATCAGGGCACGGGCAACCGCGAGGCGCTGCTTCATCCCTTTCGAGAACCCGCCTGCCAGGTCATCGGCCCGGTCGGCAAGGTTCATGAGCGAGAGGATGGCATCCACCCGACCAGCGACCTCTGCATCGGGGATGCCGTAGAGCCTGGCGAAGAACGTGAGGTTCTTCCGGGCGGTGAGGCGCTCGTAGAGCGAGGGTGTCTCGGTAAGGACGCCGATCCTCTGGCGGACGTACACCCCGTCGCGGGTGACATCCTTCCCGAAGAGGTGTGCCGTGCCGCCTGTTGGGGCAAGGACGCCAGCGAGCAGCCGGACGAGCGTGGTCTTGCCGGAACCGTTGGGCCCGAGGACCCCGAAGACCTCTCCCTCCTCGACCGAGAGGCTGATGCCGTCAACGGCGGTGATGCTCCCGAAGGTCCGCGAGATCTGCTCAACCTGGATGATGGCGTTCATGGGATTGTCTCATCCCGTCTGTCCGCAGTCACGAAAAATACAGGGGACGTGCCGTGCCGATGGAGGCCGTTCTCCCAGAGGTTTTATACGCAGAGACAGAGATGCTCATCATCATGGCCGCACACAGCCGGCTCCGGGCTTTGCTCGGGAGTCCGTACCGGGTCGGGCTCGGGGGCGAGGGGGTGCTCCGCACCGTGGGCCGGGAGGAGGAAGCGGATCGGATGCTCACCGCGGCATACGATGCCGGGATCCGGTACTACGACGCCGCCCCGGCATATGCCGGGAGCGAACGATACCAGGGGCTCTTCTGGGGACGGCATCCCGGAAGGAAGGAGGAGACGTTCCAGGCGAGCAAGTCTGCACAGCGGGACGGAGCAGGTGCAGCGGCAGACCTCGCCCGGACGCTCCTCCTGCTGCAGCGCGATCACCTCGGGCTCTGGCAGGTCCATGACCTGCGGGACCGCGATGATATCCGGCACCTGGAAGGACGCAATGGTGCCCTCCGTGCCTTTTACGAGGCCCGGGAGAACGGGACCGTCCGGGGCATCGGGGTGACGGGGCACCATGACCCTGCCATCCTGCTCCATGCGGTCACCAGCTGGGACGTGGATGCCGTCCTCCTCCCGGTCAACCCGGTTGAGGTAGCGATCGGCGGGTTCCTGGACCGGGTCATCCCGGCGGCACGGGAACGGGGTATCGGGGTGATCGCGATGAAGGTGCTCGGTGCAGGGACGTATCTCTCCCCTGAATCAGGCCTGTCGGCAGAAAACCTGATCCGGTTTGCGCTCGCGCAGGATGTCGACCTGGTGATTGCCGGGTGTTCGACGCCGGATGAAGCACGGCTCCTTGCCCGCCTGGGGAGAGAGCACACCCTGATGGACGGGGAGGAGCAGGCCCGGCTGGTTGCGATGGTCCGCCCGTATGCAGAGCGGCTTGCCTACTACCGGGGGGTTCTCTGAAACGAATTTGCGCGAAGATTTGCAGAAACCCGCAAGAACTATCGTCCGGAAGCGTCCTGCTGATAACCCTCCCCACAATCTGGAGTCGCCTTTGCGATAAACCTGGAGGATAGTGCCGGGTAGAGGTTGGAACATTCAGGGATACCCCGGGCATGATCTTTTCTGTCCGGGGGAACACGGGAAAAAGGGGGATCCTATCCGTTCTTCAACGCAACGATGTCTTTGACGCCCACGAGTTTCCATACCGATGTCCGCTCCTCGGTGACGATTGCATCAGGGGAATCCCCCGGGGTATGGCCGATGGCGGTGAGCACCCGTGGCGAGAGGCTTTTGCCGGTGATCATGTCACGGAATTGCTCCCGCACCTTCTTCTTCTGCGAGGGATCCTGCACTTCCTCGAGCAATCCCTGGAGGCTCACGAAATGAAACGAGGAGAGATCCGGTGCGTACTCCTCGATCTCGACAGAGACCTTCGGGTCGGCACGGAAGTAGTCCATCTTCCTCCCGTACTTGGTCGCGAGGAAGTAGAGGTACTTTCCATCAAACACGTACATGAACGGTGCGATGTACGGGTGGCCTGAGCCGGAAAAGGCGATACGCGAGACGTACTGCCGCTTGATCAGGGCGTCGTACTCTGCTTTCTGCATCGGGGGAATTTTTATCGGGTTCATGGTCAGCATTCCTATGCCATACTCGTTTCCGAAAGCATTAAGCTTTGAGGTGGGGGAATGATCGGGAAGCAAAGAGAAGATCGATAACCAAGTAAACGTGAGAGAATCCTGGGAGAGCCGGGGGGAGCTTCCGGTATCCCTGATAACGGATCTGTGGTGTGTGCGATTGCCGTGAAGGAACGTCACTGCCCTGCACCTGCCCCCTCATTCCCAGTATTTTGGCACTGTGGAGTATCCCTGCCCGCATTTCTCGTAGTACTGCTGGTGGCACTCATCAGCTTTCCAGAACTCCTGTGCCGGTAAAATTTCGGTAGTAATGACCTTCGTGCCGAAGAATTCCTGCAGCCGGTCCCGCGAGGCCAGGGCCTTTGCCCGCTGTTTTCGCGAATGGTAAAAGATCGCGGACCGTTCGCTTCCCACTGCTGGCACCGTGGGGTCGTGGCTGCTCCAGAAGAGGTCGAGGAGCGTGTCATAGGTGACGAGATCCGGGTCGAATACGACCCGGACCGCTTCTGCATGACCGGTGGTGCCTGAGGCGACCTGCTCGTAGTCCGGGTCAGGGACCGTCCCGCCGGTGTACCCGGTCATTGTCGCGAGAACGCCCTGCTGTCGCCGGAATGCAGCCTCGAGGTCCCAGAAGCACCCGGCGGCAAAGGTGGCCGGTTCCCTGCGGGGTTGATCGCTCATGAGAGAGAATGTTCTTGCAGGGGTGATGGAGGTTGCGGTTTCCTTAAAAAGAGAGTATGAGGGAAAACTCCGAATTCCTCCCAGCTGATGGTCATATCTCGTCAAAGAGCACAAATGGTTAATGATGGTTGGTGTACATATTCCAGTAGCCTGATGGTGTATGGTCACGACAATCAAGCACCGGCTCTATGAAATCCTGGAAACTATCCGGGAAAATGATAGAATCAGCAGGTATTTCCAGATTTTTCTCATCACCCTGATCATCCTGAACGTCCTTGCGGTGATCCTGGAATCTGTCAGGACGCTCCTCGAACAACATTTCATGCTCTTCCTGGCCTTCGAGGTATTCTCTGTCGCAGTCTTCACCATTGAATATGTGCTCAGGTTGTGGGTATGTACGGAAAACCCGGAATATCAGCGCCCTTTCTGGGGGAGAATCCGCTATGCACTGACACCGGTTGCACTTATCGACCTTGTGGCCATCATCCCCTTTTATCTCCCGCTCCTGATACCTGTTGACCTCAGATTCCTGCGTATTCTGCGACTGACGCGGATCTTCCGGGGGCTGAAGCTGGTCCGGTATTCGGATGCATTCGATTTCCTTTCGCGGGCATTGAAGCGGGAAAAGTATGTTATCATGGTCATTCTGCTGATCCTGACCGTGATGTTCATCTTTGCATCAGCGCTCATGTACTACGCAGAGTATGATGCACAACCTGCTGCGTTCGCGAGCATTCCGCATGCCATGTGGTGGGCGATTGTTACCCTTACCACGGTAGGGTATGGGGATATCCTTCCGGTAACGGTCCAGGGGAAAGTACTCGGTGCGATAATTGCAATCGTTGGCATCGGCATGTTTGCACTTCCTGCCGGGGTAATTGCGGCCGGGTTCATCGAAGAAATCAAGAGTGGAAAGAATGCCCGGGCCGGACCTGATTCGGATGAGCGGATCTCATCACTGGAGCGGCTTGCCGCATTGAAAGAGCGGGGGCATCTCTCCAATGAGGAGTACGAGAAGGAGAAGGAGAGAATATTGCAGGGTTCATAGGGCGGCTGTCACTGGTTTCACCGCCTTCCTCACGAGGAGGTCCAAACCAGAAACCCGGGCTATTCTTCCCGGATTCAGCCTGTGATGGTCCGGATGGAGAAGACCCTCATTCAGGAGAAAAAGGAATGATAAGGATTTTTAGTACCCTGGGAATGTTCCTCCTGGTTCCAGGTTTCGCCTGACCCCTGGATTTTATATACCCTTCCCCTGCATCTCTCTGTACAGCGATGCCCCCCTGCACCATCATTCAAAACCCCCTCTCTGTCCGGCACGATGCGGCCGGACACCCTGAGTCAGAGCTCCGGATGGAGCATATCCTCCCGGCGCTCCCTTCGTCCCTTGAGACTGTCCCGGCTCCATTTGCCCGGGCAGAAGATCTCCTCCGGGTCCACGAAGAGGAGTACCTCTCCCGCCTCGAAGATCTCTCTGCCCGATGTCCACACGAGGCAGTCTGGCACCTCGATCCCGATACGTACCTCACCAGCGGCACCTGGGACGCTGCCCGTGCTGCTGCGGGTGCAGCGGTCACCGCTGTTGCAGAAGCCCTGCAGGGCCGGCCTGCCTTTGCACTCGTGCGGCCTCCGGGCCACCATGCCGGCCCCATGTACGGGATGGGGTTCTGTCTCATCAACAACGCAGCCGTTGCTGCAGCATACGCGGTGGAGCAGGGTTTCCGGGTCGCAATCATCGACTGGGATGTCCACCACGGGAACGGTACCCAGCACATCTTCTATGATTCGGACCGTGTCCTCTACTGCTCCATCCACCGATCCCCGTTCTTCCCCGGGACCGGGAGGCCCGACGAGACCGGTACCGGGGCAGGGGAAGGCTTCACGGTGAACGTCCCGCTCCCCCGTGGTTCAGGGGCTACCCAGTACCTTCATGTCATGGACGAGATCATCCTCCCCGAGACCGCGACATTTGACCCGGACCTGGTCATCATCTCGGCCGGCCAGGATGCACTCTCTGATGACGTTCTTGGCGGGATGCGCCTCACCCCGGAGAACTTCGGTACGTTCACGGAGCGGGTCTGCTCGGTTGCACGAAACCCCCCGGCACTGGTCCTCGAAGGGGGGTATGGCAGATCCCACGGTCTCGCGATCCGGGAGATACTCTCGGTGCTTGATGCGTGGGGGTGAATGGGGGGGTGCTTCCCTGCCGGGTCATTGGCGGGGATGGATGACCTGCCGGAGAACGCCCCGGGAGGATTCCCGGGGTGAGGCACTCCCCTACAGTGGAGTCGGTACAGGATGAGACCGGAGCAGCCCTTTGATGTCAGGGACTTCCCGCTGCAGACCGCGGCGATCGGGGATATCACGCTCGCGTACCGGGTGTTCGGGGAGGGTGACCCCGTCCTCCTGATCAACGGGTTTGCATCGGGCATGGATACCTGGAACCCCCCGGTCCTCGCTGCACTGGCAGAGGAGTTCCGGGTCGTCGTTTTCGATAACCGGGGTACCGGGTACTCCGGTTCCTCGGGGGAAGAGTATTCCATCCCCCTCTTTGCCCGGGATACCGTTGCGTTGCTGGACGTGCTCGGGCTCGGATCGGTCCGGATTCTCGGCCACTCGCTCGGCGCCATGATAACGCTCGAACTCGCCGTTT
>DUGL01000218.1:8767-10997 GCA_013331415.1 Methanoregulaceae archaeon
GCATGAGCACTGAGACGCGGAGAGTCCTGACCGATAAGAGCGGGTCGCCCCGGGAGCAGGCAGAGCGGATGTTTACCGTTCTCTTCCCCAGGGAGTGGCGGGACTCCCATGACCCCTGGGACTTCTGCCCTCCCGTATACGAGACTACCCCGGAAGACCAGGCGGCCCGGCAGGCGGCAGTCCTCTCGAGCTGGGACGGTGTCTGCGGGCGGCTTGCCGGTATCCGGTCGCCGACCCTGGTCGTGACCGGGACCGATGACGTGATCATCCCCCCGGCGAATGCCGATATTCTCGCACGGAACATTCCCGGTGCACGACTGGTCCGGTTCCGGGACTGCGGGCATGGCCTGATGTACCAGGTCCCTGCTCCGTTTGCCGCGGTGGTCGTGGGATTCTTCGGTGGATAGCAGGGGTCCTGCAGGTGGCGGCCTCCGTGTTCCCGGGGAGGACCCCGGGGCTGAACCGGGTTTCTCCTGCACGGGTCCAGTGGGGACGGGTATGGACGCTCTGGATTCCCCTGCACAACCACTGGGGGACTGGTCGAAATCTCTTCATGTACCGGGTGCTTTCGAGGACTGTAGGTGGAAAAAACCATGGGGCCTGGTTGAGGCACCTCGGTGCTCCCGCAGTATTTCGTGGGGTTCCCGGTCTTCGAGATCTTCTCTGCTTCCTGCCTCATTCCTGGACAGGTTCCCCCGCTTCGAAAATGATCAAGAAATCCCTATGAACTAGCATATTTTCCGGGCTGAATGCGCTCTGCAGTGCCCCCCGCGACATTCATCGAGATCGTGGTTATCATCAACCCCGTATCCCCGCCTCCCCCGATTAGCGGATGTCAGGTTCCTGCGTATTCTGCGACAGAAGCAGGGGTTCAAGGCGCTGAAACTGGTCGGGCACTCCCCGTCATGGTTCAAAAATATGAAGGGGGAGGGTACCCCTCCCCCCACGGTAAACCGGAGGAGGGACTTATTTGACGGTGACCGTTCTGGTATAGGAGACCCAGGCGGTCTTCCCGTCACACTTGATTGTCTGGACGTACTGCTTGACGGTGTATGACCCTGCCTTGCTGTACGTGTGGAGGGGGTTTCGCTCGACTGAGGTCTTCCCGTCCCCGAAGCTCCAGCTCCAGTCGGTCACGTATCCGGTAGATGTGTCCGTGAACTGGATGGTTCGGGCCGGTGAAGCGACCTGTTTATAGGTGAAGTAGGCCTTCACCGGGCAGTTGCAGCAGCTGGGAATCAGCTGGTTGCCAAAATCCCGGTTGATAACGTTGAGTGACGTGGCATTGATCTCTACCGAATAGGTCTTTCCTGCCGGGTATGTCTGCTTCCAGCCGGATTTCAGGGTTTCTGAGACGGTGTACATCTCCCAGGCAAGATTATCGAATACGAAACTCCCGTCAGCACCGGTTGTTTTTGATCCGACAACGGTCCCGTTCTGGTACTTCAGGGTGATGACCCATCCTGAGAGGGGATTATCATTCACATCCCGGATTCCGTTTCCATTGTAATCATTCCACTTGATCCCGGAAATCCTTCCGGGCAGCCGGTTGTTCGTGAAGTTCAGGTTGGTGAGGTTGCTGGTCGTCAGGTTCCCCCACTGTGAACCAGTTGACGGGTTGACGGCAACCCAGTTCTCCTGCATCACCTCGCTGACGGTATAGTTGCCCTGGATGAGATCGCAGACTTCCCAGTACCCGGTAGTGTCGGTCAGGTCCCACCCGACGATCTGGTCATCCCTGCTGACCGTGATGTTCCATCCTTCCTGCGGTCCGTTGTTCTCGTCCAGCTTGTACCCGCCAAGGCAGANNCGTCCTGGAGGGTCTCGCTGACATTGTATGTCATGGGTATCAGTCCGCAGACCTGCCAGAATCCGTTCTCATCCGTGGTGTTGGTTCCGACATCTCCCTTGCCGTCATTGACCGTGATGGTCCATCCTGACAGTGGATTGCCAGCCCGGTCCAGCTTATACCCGCCAAGGCAGAATGTCTGCTGGTTCGTGAAGTTCACGGTGAGGTTGTTCTGATCATCCAGAATCACATCCTGGTATCCCGCGGCCGGATCTGAAGCGATCCACCCGTCCTGGAGGGTCTCGCTGACATTATAGGTGCCCTGGACCAGCCCACAGACTTCCCAGTACCCGGTCTCGTTGGTCAGGTTCCAACCGACGATCTGGTCATCCCTGCTGACCGTGATATTCCAGTTCTCCAGTCCGACATCGTTCCCGTCCA
>DUGL01000218.1:11144-17690 GCA_013331415.1 Methanoregulaceae archaeon
AGTTTTGTCCCGTTCTCATACCAGATGCTGATGTTCCATCCCGAAAGGGGTGTCCCGTTCGTCCCATCGCCAACCGGATCTTCGTTCTTGAATCCCGAGACGCTGTTGATCTGGTAATTCCCGAATACCACGAACCGGTTGGTGTCGAGGGGACAGGTGGGTTTGCCCACTTTTATGGTGTAGGCAAGCTGGGATCCCACCGGCATGTTCGCGGGATCCCAGGTCATCCGCTGCGTCCCGGTAAGCGTGAACCCCTGCATGATATCGAGTGACGGATCCACGTTCTGGGCAAGGTAATTGGCGCGAATCCAGAGGATATCCAGGTCGCCGGGTGAGCCCGGGCCGAATGCCTGCGAGGTATTCGTCTCGCCGAATGCCGTCTGGTCGATGGGGACATCGACGCCCTGCACGCTGAGTGAGAGGTTGAACACATCGATCTGACTCCCCGCCCTGGTGGCACGGGTGCGGATCGCAAAATCACTGAATGCAAACGGCTCGGTCAGGGGATGATGGGCGGTCATGGATATGGTCGTCCCGTCCACGGTGTAGATCACGTCTTCTGTCACCGGATCGTAGGTCAGGTTGAAGGTGTAATCAGTCCCGTTCGTCCAGACCTTCTGTGCCGTTACCGGGACGGTAAAGACCGGGTCGATATAGTGGATATCCATCTCGTAGTCCCCGGTGAGGGTGTTTGACCCAATCCTCGACTCGGGGACGAATACCAGCCGGGCATTGGGCATCCGGGCAAGGAGGAGTGCATCATCGTTGATATGGAATGTTCCCGGGCAGATTGCCGGGTTGATAAAATCGACGGCCACAGATGACGGTGTCGTGTTCACCCACCCGGCAGGCTGTTCCTCCTGGATGGTGTACTCCTCTTCCTTGTCCAGGCCCCCAAAGGTATACGTGCCGTTTGAATCGGTGAACTGGGATGCAATGTAGGTCCCGTTCCGGTAATATACTGAGATATTCCACCCTTCAATGAGTGGCTCACTATCCTCTTCGTAAATCCCGTCATGGTTCCCGTCATTGAACTTGACACCCGTGATATAGGCCAGGTACTGTTCGTTCGTGAAGTTACTAACAAGTTCCTCCCCTTCAGTGGCGATGGTCACCAGGTAACTGGCAGGACTCGTATTCCTCCAGCCATACTGGAGCGTCTCATTAACGTAGTAGGTCCCGGCCGGGATACCGGTAAAGGCATAGTGACCGCTCCCCCCGGTGACCATGGTCCCGACGACCTCGTACGAGGTGCTGTTGGCAAGGGTGATGGTCCAGTTGTCAAGGGCGATAAGGAGCGACCCGTCACCGTATACGTCCTGGAATTTGTACCCGGAGATATTCCCCGTGGCAATGAGCTGGTTCCCGAAGTCGATTTTTTCTGTAGTGTTCCAGGTACTATCATCGATGGTCACCGTGTAAACATTTCCAGGCGGGTAGGTCTGAAGCCAGCTGCTGTTTTGAACCTGGCTGACTGTGTACGTGCCGTATGGCACCCAGATCTCATATTCACCCGTGATGCCCCCCAGGGGATCGGTTATCGCTGTATAGGCATTCCCCCCATTGGTAGCGGTGACCGTCCAGCCAGGGAGCCCGGCTTCCCCCGGGTCCTCCAATCCGTTCCCATTGGCATCATTCCATACGACTCCCCTGATTGCGCCAACCAGTTCATAATTCCCGAAATTCCGGTTCGTATGTGCATCAGTCCTGCAGATCTGGTTGCCTACATAGATATCGTACAGGAGATCGAACGCCTGGGGCCTGTCGCCAGGACTGGCATCCAGGAAGGTAAACACCTGGGTGCCTGTCAGCGTGAAACCATTGCTGATGTTTCCAACTCCATACGTGGTGAGCAGGAGCTTGTTTGCCCGGATGAAGAGATTCTGCTGCAGGTTCCCCTGGTCATAGGCCGATAAGACCGGCACGTTCGTGATAACACTAAAATTCCCGCCACTATCGGTGAGTCTCAGATTGTCCACGGTCACCGAGCTGCCTGCTCTGCTCGAGACGGTCCGAATGACGATATCATTGAAGGGGTAATTGATCCCGGTCCTATGGTCTTCTGAGTTAGGACCAACCCCGAAGAAATTACCAAAGATTGTATGGGAGAATCCGAGCGAGGTATTGTACACGGTATATACAACGGTCCCGTTCGGGAAATACGAGACCGTGAAATTATAGATTGTCCCATTGCCCCATACCAGGTGCTTCGAATCATAGGTTTTTGTGTTTCCCAGGTTGTAGACCTGGCCGATGGGGTACATCACCTCAATCTCGCGGCCCGTTCCCTGGCTGGTTGCCCCTTCCCGGTTGTCACCGAACCGCGACTCCACGCCAAAGAGTACCTGGGGCGGAGGGATGCGGTTGTTCAGGCAGTTCGCACAGCCGGTGAACACGTTCTCATCCGGGCAGTCGGATTCATTCACCCAATCCACATACTGGCTTACCGGACGGGTGTTGTACCAGCCGGATTGGAGCTCCTCATTGACGTAATAATTGACCGAGTTATCCAGGTTCTCCAGGCGATACTGCCCATATTCATCGGTGAGGGTGGATATTCCCGTGTACGTATTGTTCACTGCAAACCAGAGGCTGATATTCCAGCCAGGGAGCAGGGGTTCGGTGATACTGAAATTACTGTCGCGGTTCAGATCATTCCACTTCTGACCGGTGATATCTGCAGCATTCGCCGGCATGCAGGCAAGTGCCAAGCATCCAATGACAACGAGAACCATGACGAAAAATCGGGATCGGGGTAAGAGGGACTGCATAATACTCACTGGGATGCTCTGGCAGGATATAAAGGTATATTTCTTGCTCTGTTATGGAATGGCGTTATTTGATGCATACACGGATGTTAAATATTTATTTTATATATTTTATATAAATAAATCAAAATTTTTTAGTGTGGACTCATGGCTTGAACAGTAGGTCCTCCCCCCATCAGGCAGGGCCCTGTCGAATGATCTCACAGATACTGTTGAGCAGGGCGTGTCCCCGCTCGAACAATTCCGAAATTGGAATCCCCCCTCATCCCGCTCCCTGAGCCGCACCACCCATGATACCGCCTGATGGCCGAGACTCACCTGCCCTGCCTCCCGCTCAGTCCCCGAACGTGAACAGGAACGTGGTCCCCCTGCCCGGCTCGGATTCGACCCGGATGATCCCTCCGTGCATCTCGATGATCCGGTGGACGATGGCAAGGCCGACCCCTGTTCCCTCGTACTCCTTCTCATCGTGCAGCCGTTCGAAGACCCCGAAGATCTTCTGGCTGTACCGCATGTCAAACCCGACCCCGTTGTCCCTGACAGAGAACATCTGCCTGCCGTCCTGGACGAGGGATCCAATCTCGATCTCCGGCACGTCCCGCGTCCGGGTGAACTTCAGGGCATTGGATATGAGATTGGTAAATACCTGTTTCACAAAAAGCGGGTCAGCATGGCAGGAGGGGAGGTCACCCACACGGAATTCTACCCGGCTGTAAGCGGGATCATGCCGGATGTCCCTGAGGATATCCTGGATAATGGCGCTGGTAAACACCTGCTCTCTCTGCAGCGGACGCTGCCCGACCCGTGAGAAATTGAGGAGGTCATCGATGAGCTTCCCCATGTCGTGGGCATTGCGGCGGAGCAGATCGAGGTACTTCCGATCCTTGTCCGGGATATCCGGGAGATCCTGCAGGAGGATGGAGGTGTATCCCGAGATGGCCCGGAGCGGTGCCCGCAGGTCATGGGAGACCGAGTACGTGAAGGACTCAAGGTTCCGGTTGACCTCCGTGAGTTTCCGGGTCCGGTCAGCAACCCTTTCCTCGAGCTCGCTGTTTAAGTCCTGGATCACGCGTTCCGCCTCTTTCAGGCGGGTGATATCGTTTCCAATCGAGAGGATCTCTGCCAGGTCTCCTGCATGGTCAGAGAGCGGCCGGTTGGTCCAGGCAATCCAGGCCCGGCTCCCGTCCTTCCTGATGCTTTCATTCTCGCTCAGCTTGAACTTCTCCGGGTTTTGTATGAGGTCATGAATCTTCTCCCGGAGGTTCTTCCCGCTGCTGTCGTACTCGGGGACGATGGTCCCGACCAGGTGCTGACCGACCAGTTCCTCAGTCGTATACCCGAAAAAGTTCCGGGCATATTCGTTGACAAACGTTATCGTGCCAGTGGTATCGAATCGGAGGATGATGCTGTTTGCGCTCTGGACCAGGGTACGGTAGTTCTCCTCGCTCTTCCTGAGTTCAGCAATGGTCTCCTTCAGCCTCGCGACCATCGTGGAGATGCTCTCTTCAAGCAGGATCAGCTCTTTGCCGAGCGGCGGTGTGACCGGATGATCGAGATCGCCCCTCGCAATGGTATCGACATCGTCCCCCATCTTCCCGATAGGACGGGTGATGCTCCTGACCGTGATGACCACGAGGAGGGATGAGACGAGGAGGGCAACAAGCCCGAGCGAGAAGTAGTACGTGATACTGGAGGCCAGGGCCTGCCGGACAGGCAGGTCGGTATAGGTGAGCTCGATGATGCGGCTCAGGTCAGATCCATAGGCGTCATCGCCAAGTTCGACAAACAGGTACCGGGTGGTGATACCTGGTTGCGGGTTGTTCACCTCGATGGTGCTCCGGTTTGCATACACCCGGGCAAGGAGGTCTTTGAGCCCGGCATCCGGGATGTCTACTGAGACATCATCCACCCGTTCCCGGAGCGTGGAGTCAAAGACCCGTGCCTGCAACAGGTACGGGTTTTCCTGCTCCACCGAGCGGATCAGGTCTTCATCCAGGTACTGGAAGCTTGCGACCGGGAGTGTCTCCAGGGAGAGGCCGAGTTCAAGGATATAGCGGTGGTCCGGGGTTGGCATGTAGGCAAATTTTTTCATCTCGCCGGTTGTCTTCCCGCTCACGATCCGGTCCGGGTAGAAGCCGTCAGCCAGGCGGATCCGGTCGAGGTAGTCGGCAAAATAGGGAGCATAGTCCCGGAAGCTGAGGCCGAGGTCCGGCTGGAACGTGGTATGGATGATAGTAGCGGTATCATCGATGACGTATAGTTCCATATTCCCCCCGATTGCATACCTGACGGCCTCGAGATCCATCAGGGCAGGATCTCCTCCAACGCGTTCATACTCGGCCAGAAAGAGGGGGAACGCCTCTTCCATGCGCTTGTTGAGGCCCTCGTCAAAAATCCTGATCCCTTCGTTCTTGGTCTCAAAAACCGTGATGAGACTGCTCTCTGTCTGGAGTTCCACGGCCCGGGCGTTCTCCCGAAGCGTCTCTTCCGTGGAGCGGTAGCTGATCGCGATGAGCCCTGCCACCATGATCATGAGGATGAGAAAGATGGCGCCCACGAGGTACCAGGAGAGCGGGTACCTGCGAAGGAACTGCGGTATCATGGGATCGGGTATCCTGTACTCCACTGGTGATGGGCGGAATATGATACTTTCTCTCATCCCTCCCCTCCCCGGGAGCGTCCTTTTCGGCTTTCCCTGGTTGCCTGATGCCGGAAATTCCCGGTATTCCCTCATGCCGGGCGGGCAGGGGGCAGGGAAAACACCCTATCTCGTTGGTGGATGAACCGTGGCGGGTCCCGGCCAGGAAATGGGGAGAAATGTACCCGGTTTTCATGACGGAGCGAAAACCAGGGTCCGTTATCTGTTCCGGGTGAAGTCAGGAGAGGATGAAACGATGCATACCCGGGCCCGTCCGGGTCACCCCTTCCTCCTGCCAACGCAGGCAAAGTCGATGAACCCGTTGTACGGGTCGGTTGCAAGCAGGCGGACCCGGACCTTCTGACCGACCTTCAGGTTGCCCCCGCCCTGGACAACCCTCCCCTCAGCCGGGGGAGCGATCAGCCGGGCGTAGATGCCTTTCTCGGATGCTCCGGTGATGATGCCATCGAAAGATTCCCCGATCCTTTTCCGGAGGAGGAGGGCTGCAGCCGCTTTCCGCATGAAGCGTTCAGCCTTCTGGGCAGCCTTCTCCCGGCCGGTCAGCCAGGAGGCGAGGCCGGACAGCTCGACTGCGGTGTAGGGAGCAGACTGGCGGTCGATGACCGATTTTATGAGCCGCTGGTTGATGACATCCACGTACCGGCGGTTCGGGGCGGTGGAGTGGGTGTAGTCCATGACCGCGAGGGCAAAGTGGCCGATCGGCACCTCACCGGGGACGAACGGGACATATTCTCCGGGCCCCATCAGCTTGACAACCGTGAGGGAGAGATCCGGGAATCGTTCCGGGTCGGCGGCCTTCTGCCGGTCAAGGAAACGGGCGAGGGCTTTTGAATCCGGGTTTTTCGGGAGTCGTGTCCCATAGCCGGCCGCAGTCTCCACGATCCCGTCCCAGTGTTTCGGGATGCGGACGATCCGCTGGATGAGGGGCACACCCGCTGCGCCAAGATGATGGACCATGGTCTCGTTTGCAGCGACCATGAACTCCTCGATCAGCTGCCGTGCCGGGTTCTGCCGCTGGATCACCAGGTCTGTGACGATCCCATGGTCCACGACTGCCTCGGCCTCCAGGGTATCGAGGTCGAGGGCTCCCTGCTCCATCCGGCGTCTCCTCAACCGCTG
>DUGL01000181.1:0-3152 GCA_013331415.1 Methanoregulaceae archaeon
CGGCACCTGGTCTGTGCAGCCCGGACCCACGGCCAGATCGGCGTCCCCACCACCTACGGGCTCCGGTTCGCGATCTGGGCAGCAGAGGTGGCACGTCACCTGGACCGGCTCGTGGATCTCACCCCGCGGGTGGCAGTCGGGCAGCTGACCGGCGCGGTGGGCACGCAGGCCGCGCTCGGTGAAAAGGGGATGGAGATCCAGGAGCGGATGATGCACTACCTCGGTCTCGTTCCGGTCGAGGTCGCAAACCAGGTGATCGCCCGCGACCGGTATGCCGAGTACTTCATGTTCCTTGCAAACGTTGCAACGACACTTGATAAGATCGGGATAGCTATCCGCACCCTCCAGCGGAGCGAGATCGCGGAGGTCGAGGAGGCGTTCGGGGAGAAGCAGGTCGGGTCGAGCACGATGCCGCACAAGCGAAACCCGATAAAGAGCGAACAGGTCTGCGGCCTTGCCCGTGTGGTCCGGTCTGCAGTCGAGCCCGCCCTCCAGAACAACACCCTCTGGGACGAGCGCGACCTCACGAACTCCTCCTGTGAACGGGTTATCTTTCCGGAAGCGACCATCCTCGCCGACCACTGCATCCAGGTGCTCACCGGGGTGCTGGAAGGGCTGGTCATCAGGGAGGAGAACATCAGGAAGAACCTCGACCTCCTCCATGGGATCAACATGGCCGAGTCGGTGATGATTGCCCTCGCAGAACGCGGGATGGACCGGCAGGAAGCCCATGAACGGGTCCGGGTCGCGAGCATGCAGGCCCTGGCTGAGGGGGTATCACTCGAGGCAGTCCTTGCAGCAGACCCGGTGGTCGCCGCACGACTGCCGCGAAAGGAGATCCGGGGACTCCTCGACCCGGAACGGTATATCGGGACCGCGGTTGCACAGGTCGACCGTTTGTGTGAACGCCTGACCAGGGAGTATCTCAGCGCATAACGAGGAAGGCTGTCAGGATTTCCTGGCAATCCCGTGACGATCAGGCCTGTTTGTTGATTTTTTAAAAAATGGTTTAAAATAATCAGGCTTTTTGAGGGAAGCAGGATGCAGTAAACTGAACCGCCGCCAGGCGCACTTCGGGGGTGGGCGGCGTTCATCCTGTTGGGGGCAAGGAGAGGCAATCCGCAATGAGGTTGGGTGTTTTGATTATGGATCTTCACCCAGCAGAATAGTGAATTGTGACGTCTGAACGGTATTCGGGTACGGGGGGACGGCAAAGATTGATTCAACCATGCACCCCGCGATACCAGGATACCGGTTATGAAACGGCAAAAGAAGGAAAGGTTCGGAATTTATTGCTTTTTTCGCTCAGAGCCAACGATAACAGGATTTTCCTTGACCGGTGTACCATTTTTCCGGTTCCACCACCGGTTGTAATCGTCCTGCCAGTTTCTCTGTGGATTTCTTGGTTCGTTAATAGGCATACTGATCCCCTATTCTATTTGTCCCCAGACATGATAGTATAACGTATCGGGACAATTTACCAGGATTACCGCAGTACATGCTGGGAAAGATCTGTTGTGAAAGGGAAGTGCCGAGAAGGGATATTCGGATCCCCACCTCACCCACGCACAAATCGCTGCGGGATGTGAAGCGGCAATCCATGGCAGACCCGTCTCTTCCCTGCACTCGTCCATTCCCACCCTTCGTCTTTTCCTGTCCCGGTATGTACGCTCTCCATGGACATTGCCTCTCCCTCGCGAGCTGTCCTGCCCGCAAGTGCGGGGATACGTATCCCCTCCCTGGAGCAACCGGGAGAACCTGCCACACCACCCTCCCTGCAGGGAAACTATAATCAGGAGCCGGCACAAGAATCGGAGTAATCCGGGTATCGGGAGGAGTGTTCCGGTCATGAGATGGGAGGTCGTAGCGGGGGTTGCCGTTCTTGCCGTCATCGTGGGAGGTGTCCTTTTCATGGCTCTTTCAGGGGAGCGGCAGGACAGCATGGCAGTACAACCCAGGGGAGGGGAACTGGTATCACTGCCGCCCCCTGCACGGGCGGGGGAGGTATCGTTCGAGGTAGCGCTGGATTCGCGCCAGTCCGTCCGCATGTTCAGCCCCGATCCCCTGACGCTCACTGAGCTCTCCCAGCTCCTCTGGGCGGCCCAGGGCCTGACACGGCCGGGGGGCTTTCGCACAACCCCCTCTGCAGGCGCGCTCTACCCCCTGGAGATCAGGGTAGTGGCAGGGAACGTGGAAGGGCTCATGCCGGGGGTATACCAGTACCATCCGTCCGGACACCACCTGGCCCTGATCGGGAAGGGTGACCTGCGGGAGGATCTCAGCGGGGCAGGCCTGGGCCAGTCCGCCATCCGTGACGCTCCTGCCACCCTGGTCATCTCGGCGGTCCCTTCACGGACGACCGGCAAGTATGGCGGGCGGGGGGTCCGCTACGTGCACATGGAAGCCGGGCATGCCAGCCAGAATATCTACCTCCAGGCGGCATCGCGGGGCCTCGGGACCGTCGCGATCGGGGCGTTCCATGACGACCAGGTCCACGAGATCCTCCTGATGGACGCCGGCGAAGAACCTCTCTACCTGATGCCGGTCGGGCATCCGCCCCTGGTTCTCTTGGTGTGATGGGACAGGAGCAAGGATGCGGGCTGAAAACTGCCTGCTGGAAATAAAGGGCTCTTCGCAATCCTGGTGTGGGTACGATTGATACATCGGATATCTTTTGTGGGGAATGTTTGCCCCCACACCCCCGCCTGCGATACACCGCTGCTCCTGAGAATACCGCAGGGGTTCCGCTCCTCGACCCCTGGAGGAACCGTCCGGGCGCATCATCCCCGGAGTATACCTCAGAAGATGCCGGTCGGGCATCCGTTCCTGGGTCCTCCGGGGTGATGAAACCGCAGGGGGGATAGGGATCGAAAATGGCCTGCCGTAAAAGGTATGAGAAAAGGAGGACGGGGGGTTACTCCACCGCATCCCGCCGCTTGAAGGTCTCGACGAGCGTGATCTCCTGGATCTCCGGGATGTGCTCGAGTGATTCGCCGATCACCCTGCTCCTCCAGAGCACCCAGCGGCGGTCGTAGTTGATGCCCGGCGGGAGGGTGATCGTCAAAACACCATCGGAGAATGAGGTCTCCATATCACGGCCGGCATAGAGTCTGATGAGGCCGTTCACCTTCTCCTCTACGGCAGTCACCTCG
>DUGL01000181.1:3246-8982 GCA_013331415.1 Methanoregulaceae archaeon
AAGGCGTTCTTGTTGAAGGCCTCGACCTTCTGCTGGTCGCGTGGGCCAAACGCCTTGTCCGGGCCGACATCGATCTCGCCCTCGTAGCCCACCTCTTTTCCCTCCAGTGCCTCGTCAAGGCCAAGGATGACGTGGTGGTTTCCTACCCGGACGGTCACCGGCCCGTACAGGGCCTCGGGGTTATGGATCCCGGCATCTTTTGCAACCTTTTCATCGGTCG
Source organism: Methanoregulaceae archaeon (assembly GCA_013331415.1). GTDB lineage: Archaea > Halobacteriota > Methanomicrobia > Methanomicrobiales > Methanospirillaceae > UBA9949 > UBA9949 sp10516u. The sequence continues at coordinate 3,467 of DUGL01000181.1, forward strand.
TATCAAAGATCGTCCCTGCAATGCTGCCCGTATAGTTGATCGTGATAAAGTCGCCTTCCAAAACTGGCATAGCTACACACCTCTCCCTATATAGGGCAGGGATAGCATTTTAGTGTATCCACCTGTACCAGCCTCCTTGTGTTGCCGACTGAGACGGGAGAATGAAGTCATGCATCGCACGACGATACCCTGACCCGGGGCTTCGGGATCCTGTCCCTCCCCTGCCCCGGAGTGCCCGCTCCTTCATCAGGCTGGTAAAACGGGTATAGAGGCAGGAGAAATGCTGGAAAAAGGGATCACATCACTACCCGGGAGAAAAATGAGGGGGCTGGTTTCGGATTACAAAAAACGTGAAAACCCGGTAGATGCAGAGAGGATACCTGTAAACCGTTCTGACACCTGCAGGGTACCCTGACGCTGAACCGGACGAACAGGCTCGCCGAGGTATTGCTGTCCGGAGGGGGTGGATGAGGGTCCAGCGGGATCATATCCCATGTACCCACGGGAGAACCCGTCAGGAATGACAGGATCTGCCTGCGGGGATCGATATACCACTGTTATCCGGGTATGTCCGCCAAAAACCTGTGTTGTCGTATGCCCGTCTCCTTCCAGTTGAATGGTGAATTCACATACCGAACCAGCATTCCGGAATGTGCCGTCGCTGAAGACAGGGGACGGGCATCCGCACCGGGTTGTATTGAAGTCAAAAACACAGGGCGAGCATTCCTTCTGGGTGGTATGGTAGCTGAAAACACAGGGAGGGCAGTCATTCCGGGATGAAGCGGCTGAAAACACGCATGGCCCACACTCGCTGGCAGCCCCGACAGCTGCCATGAGCAGGCAGAATATCGCAAGGATCCCGATGCAGTATCTCATAGAGGAAATAGTGTACCGGCATAGGTATAATCATTTTCACGATTCTTCCGGGGGCAGGTGGAAATACCGGATGGGAGAGCAGCACGATACCAGAGGGATGAAGAGTGATACCGATCAAGGGATCTGCATGCTTGAAGTCGAGATAAAAGCACGGGTCCCGGATCTCGGGGTGATACGGGAACGGCTTATCGCTCAGACAGGAAGTTCGACGGTCCCCCGTGTCCACGAGCGGGACATCTACTACGCTGCACCGCACCGGGACTTCGGGGTCACTGACGAAGCACTCAGGCTTCGGTTCTCAGAGGGGGCCTGGACCCTGACGTACAAGGGGAAAAAACTGAAAGAATACCGGGCAAAAGCACGCGAGGAACTCAATTGCCGGGTTGAATCCGGTGCAGTGATGGAGGAGATACTCCGGAGGCTTGGGTTTACGAAAGTCGCTGAAGTCGAGAAATGGCGGGAGTACTACTCGTTCCGGGGAGCTACGGTCTCACTTGACGAGGTGAAGGGGCTGGGAACGTACGTCGAGATCGAGGCCCCCGGTATGTCCGCAGGGCAGGACCCGGAAGCATTTGTCCGGGAGATAGCAGGAGAAATCGGGGTGACAGGAGAGCCTATCCTCTCCTCATACCTTGAACTGCTGCTCGCTAGACCGTAATCAGTTCGATCTCGATTTCACGTGGTCCGCTCCCGAAATGGATCATTGCACACTCTCCGAGTGCTGCCATCCCGGGGTTGACCACTTTTACCCCGTCCTGGGTCACGATCCCCTTCTGCTCGTGGATATGGGCACAGCAGACCAGGTCAAACTCCGTGAGGTGCCTGCGGATACTCTGGCTCCCTACATGGTTCCCGCCGGCCTGATCGAGGAGGCCGAAGGGTGGTGCATGGCTCAGGAGGACATTGTGGAGCGCCCGCTCCCGTTTCCTGAGGACCATATGGAGGAGATCCTCGATCTGCTTGTCCGTCAGTTCAAAGGGGGTGTTGAAGGGCGTGGGGTTCGACCCGCCCAGACCGACGATCGAGATCTTCCCGAGGTTGATGTGTGCCCCGTGCAGGCAGACGCAGTCTGAATGCTCAAGGAAATCGATCGTATCCCGCGGGTCGCAGTTCCCCGGGACTGCGAACGTGGGAACATCGATCCGCGACAGGGCGTCAGACGCCGATTCGGCAGGACCCATGTTGGTGATATCACCGGCAATGAAGATCGCTTCAGGGTTCAGATCCAGGAACGGATCCATTTTTCCATATTCTCCATGGAGGTCTGCCAGAAGCAGGACATCAATCATGCTCTATCATGCGAAGGTAAACCACAAAATGCTATCTTTGGCTCACTCCATGATCCCGTCACTCTTCCCCGGAGTGCAAGAGACCCGAGCAGGTGCGCGAGCCCGGGTGCGAGGTGGCGGGGCTGGTCCCGTGCAAGCGGTGTTCCCGGGAGCGGCATGAAGCGGTGGCAGTGGACCTTCCCCCGCCGGGTTATCGTCCTGATGAGATCCCCGGTCGCATACTGGTCTTCATCGGTCTCGAACGGGAACCCGACGATCATATCCACGATCGGGACCAGGCCGGCATCCAGGCTCTCCTCCATGGCCAGGATTACATCTGCCACCGTATGCCCTCTCCCGAGGCGCTCCAGCACAGCATCGCTCCCGGACTGGGCTCCGAACTGGATGCTCGTGTTGGCACAGTACGTGGTAATGAGGGCAATCGCCTCCCGCGAGATAAACTCGGGCCGTACTTCGCTGGGGAACGTGCCGAAGTAGATAGTACCGGACAGGCTCTGCAGGAGCCCCCTGACTTTCCTGAGATCCGGCTCTCTTCCGCGAGAGCCGTAGGCAAGGGCGTTTGGCGTGACGAACCGTATATCCCGGAACCGCGATGCATATCGGGCAATCTGGTCAATACTCCGGTGCCGCATGGCACCCCCGAAGATCCGGGGCGTCTGGCAGTAGGCGCAACCAAACGGGCACCCTCTCGTAATTTCCACGTACCCCTTCACCTGTGAAAACGGTGGCCAGGCATCGAGCCTGACCTGGGATACTGCCGGACGGTACCCTTCCCGGGTTGCCACACCCGGGGGAACATGGGCAGCCCCCTCCTCGATAGCAGCGAGGAGTAGTGGGAGCGTGTACTCTCCCTCGCCAACCACTACGTAATCTGCGTACCTCGCAACCTCCCGAAAACAGGCGGTTGCATAAGGTCCTCCTGCAATGGTGATGCAGTCTGCATCAGCGATCTCTGGTGCGAGCTGGCGCTCATTCCGGGAATTGAGACTGTAACAGGTGACATCCTTCTCCGGGACCGTCACCGGGTCCAGCGTGAAGCCCTGCGTCTCGCATGCCGCAGAGAGTGCTGCATAGGTATTTCGCGTCGCGTGGGTGGAGCGCCAGTGCACCTTCATTATTGCAGGAATATACGGGGTTGATGCATGAAAAGGGGGCTGGGGGTACTCCCTGTACGGGAGCACCCGCTTCAGCCCGGGGGATAATGGCTGGCAGGGGTCAGGCCCGTGTCCGGTAGGGAACGATCTGGTCGATTGTCTTGTAGGTCATACCGGTGTTGAGTGTTACGAAGACTTCAACCCGGTCGTCTGCCTGGGTCCCCTGGATGATAACCCTGGCTCCCTTTTCCGGAGGGATGTGGTCGATAATGACCTCACCATTCGACAGCGTAGCCTGGATGCGGACATCCCTGACCGCTACCTGTCCCGCACCACCTGAGAATTCAATGGGGATGGTGCTGTAAATGGGATCTTTCTGACCGACCTGGATCGTTACGGACTGCCCTTCCGGGAGGGTAACGGTTGGTCCGGGAGTCGGAACAGTCTGAGTGGCCACGGGTGGCACGGAACCGGGAGAAGTATCGGTGCACCCGGCACACAGGAGCAGGGCTGCGCCGACAAGAGCGATGATGATGAATCCTGGCTTCATAGCAAACACACTGGATCCCGATATGGTTTAAACATGTTCATCCTTTCGGTTCAGGGAGTATCTCTCCCTCGTACTCGATCTCGCCGGACGTGCCGTCAACCGTCGCAAGGATACCGTTCCGGAATCGCAGAATGTCGACTTCCGGCTGGTCGACCATGGGGATATTGCCGATGATAGCACCCACGGCGATGATCGGGTCTGCCCGGGTATTGATGATCGCGGCAGGGGCTTTGCCATTTCTCCGGAGGGCATACAGCACGTAGGAACCAACCGTTGACCCCTTCCCGTGTCCGAAAGCAAGTACCTTACCGGAAATGCTCTCCCCTTCCAGGGGATGGCCTCTCTCGACTACGACACCTGTATCAGGGTTCACCCCGGAGAGAAACGAGATGGGAGCAGGGCTGACCAGGATCTCCCCGGATCCGCGTCCCCGGGAGATGCCTCTGCCGTGAAATAGCATAATCACACCTGATATATGTTAGGAAACCGAGTATATTAGTACCTATGGAAGAAACCATGCTCAGTTCGGGTGGCGACCCTGAGATCAGCTGGAAGCTGAAGGTTCAGGATCTCGAGTCCCAGCTCCTTGACCTCAAGGTCAAGAACGATGAACTGGTCCGTGAGGTCGCGCAGCTCAAGCGCGAAAATAATCAGCTCAAGCGGATGCCCCTCTTCGTTGCCGTTGTCATTGACCTCCTTGGGAAAGGGGAGGTCTACCTGAGACAGCAGGGAAATAACCAGGAATATATCACCCATGTAAACGATGAACTGTTCCGCCAGCTCAAGCCCGGTACAAAAGTTGCGGTGAACAATGCCCTCTCGATCGTCCGGATCGTCGGCAATATCTTTGATGCACGGGTCAGGGTGATGGAGCTGGAAGAGTCGCCGGATATCACCTTTGAAAATATCGGGGGGCTCCTCAAAGAGATTGAAGAGGTCCGCGAGGCGGTTGAATATCCGCTCACCCGTCCTGAGATATTTGAACGCGTGGGCGTGGAACCGCCGAAAGGTATCCTGCTCTTCGGGCCGCCCGGCACGGGAAAGACCCTGATCGCCAAGGCTGTGGCGCACGAGGCCCGGGCGACGTTCATCAGGATGTCGGGGAGCGAGCTCGTCCACAAGTATATTGGTGAAGGGGCACAGCTCGTTCGGGAGCTCTTCCTGCTTGCGCGGGAAAAGTCCCCCTCTATTGTGTTCATCGATGAGATCGATGCCGTCGGCTCCACGAGGACCAATGACGGGACATCGGGGAGTGCGGAGGTTCAGCGGACCCTGATGCAGCTCCTTGCCGAGATGGACGGGTTTGACAACCGGGGGGATGTCCGGATCATGGCCGCGACCAACCGGGTGGACATGCTCGATCCCGCCCTGCTGCGTCCCGGCCGGTTCGACCGTGTCATTTCAATCCCGCTCCCTGACAAGGGAGCACGGCGGGAGATCCTGAAGATCCATGCAAGGAAGATGACCCTCATCGATGTCGATTTCGAGCGGATCATGGAGATGACCGAGAACGCGACCGGTGCAGACCTCCAGGCCATCTGCCGCGAGGCCGGCATGATGGCGGTCCGGAAAGAAGCGACCGGGGTCTCCCAGGACGACTTTGAGAAGGCAGTCCGGAAGGTGAAGGCCGAGGTCATCGCCGACCTCCGGATGTATACCTGATTATCTCTCTTTTTGCCTCCTCGCTCTTCTCTGTGGGCGGAATGA
>DUGL01000183.1 GCA_013331415.1 Methanoregulaceae archaeon
GATGTTCAGGTCATGGCTCCCGGAGAGCCGGTACGCGATGTACAGGTTCGCAGCGAGACCCGCGATGGCGACCGCGAGCATCACGGTGCTCTCAACCGGCCGGGGGTGGGAGAGGCGGGTGAATGCCGCATACAGGATCCAGACGCTCACGATCACAAGGAGGAGGCCGTTGACGAATGCGGCAAAGATCCCGGCCCGGTGCAGTCCGTAGGTGCGCTCCCGCGTGGGCAGGCTCCGTGCGGCATGGATCGCGGCAAGGGAGAGGAGGAGTGCCGAGGCATCGATGAACATGTGGCCCGCATCCGCGAAAAGGGAGAGTGACCCCGAATAGTACCCTCCGGCCACCTCAAGGGCAAAGAAGGCGAGGGTAATCCCGATACCCATCTTCAGTGAGGCCGCGTACTCCCGAGAGCTCCGTTCCCCCTCATCTCCCCTGCCCCCCATCACCTCACCGTCACTGGTCGCACCTGCGGGGTCCGGCGCAGTTCCCGGTCCTGCCATAGCCTGTGTCCTGATCTGTCTGGATGAGCACCTGACTTAAGGGTTATCCCGCAGTTCCCCGGTTGGTGGTGCAGCAGGTATCGCGGATCAACGGGCAAACCCATGAGAGCCCGGGCATCCCATACCCCCCGTCTGCGCAAGGGACACTGCAGAGGCCACCCCTCCTCATGCAGGTACTGTGTTCGTTTCGGCTACCTGGGATTTCATCTTCGCTGCCGAAAAAAGACCGGGGAAACGATACCGTTTTAAGAACGAGGATGCCGGGGCACAGCCCCGGTCCTCCCTGCTCTCAACGGGCCCTGGCAACCATCATATCACTGGCGCATCCTGCGGCTGAACAGGAATGGCAGGAGCAGCACGATCGCGATCACGATCCAGAACTGGCCGAACAGGGCAAGCATCGTGACACGATCTTCGTTATAAAACCGGAGTTCGGCAGACCGGGTTGCATTCCAGGTCACCGTGAGAGAGCCATCCGTCGCCTCAGTTACCCGTGCACCCGCGCTCATCGAGCCGATCAGGTAGTTCCTGACATCAAATCCTGGCGGGAGCCTGACCACCACCGTATACGGTTCAGGAAACGCAGCAACCAGGGTGTTCTGCCGTAGGGGGGCGACGAACTGGAGCGTGTAGTTTCCCTCGGGAAAGCTGATGGTGAACCGGTCAGACCAGGTGAAGGTGCAGGGAGGAGGAAAACATTTCCCAAGGAGCGTGACATTGCTCACCTGGACCGGGAGCCGTTCTCCGAGAAGCCCGGTCTCTGCAAAGCTGTACTGGCTGGCATTGACGAGCTCAACGGACCCCTGGTATGCAGAGCCGTCCGGTGAGATACGGTAATCGGCAGTGAGTGCCAGGGCCGTTCCGGGTATCAGGAGCACTGCAATGCAGAGAGCAAGGAATGCAGGTCTGCATCGATCTCGGTGGGAGGTTTGCATTGTCTGATCACGGTCTCCGGATCTTTGAGGAGGTGGCCGGTCACCACACACACGACACGTTCATGGGAGTCGATGATACCAGCTTCGACCAGTTTCTTCACACCTGCAACAGATGCCGCAGAGGCGGGCTCGACCCCGATACCCTCCATGCGGGCAAGGGAACGCTGCATCGCGAGGATCTCTTCATCGGTGACCCGTTCTGCCGTCCCCCCGGTCTGCCGTATTGCGGTGAGTGCTTTCTCAGCATTGACCGGTGCCCCGATCCGGATCGCAGTGGCTACGGTCTCGGGCTGCTGTTCGGGGATCACTTCAGGGAGACCATCCTGGATTGCGCGGACGACCGGGCTCGATCCTTCTGCCTGTATCCCGGTCATCATGGGGAGGCGGTCGATGAACCCGAGGGCCAGGAGTTCGCGAAGCCCTTTGTGCACGGCAGAGATATTCCCCGCATTTCCCACCGGGAGGACAATCCGGTCGGGAACCTCGCCGAGCTGGTCGATGACCTCAAACCCTATGGTCTTCTGCCCTTCGAGCCGGAAGGGGTTGATCGAGTTCAGGAGGTAGAGTCCGTGGCTGATGCAGAGATCCTGTACCATCCCGAGTGCTGTATCGAAGTTGCCACGGACAGAGATGACGTTTGCCCCGTGCATCAGGGCCTGCGCGACCTTGCCGAGCGCTACCTTCCCTGCCGGGAGGAGCACCACGGCGGGTATCCCTGCCTTCGCCGCGTAGGCAGCAAGACTTGCGGAGGTGTTCCCGGTGCTTGCACAGGCAACGGTTGATTTTCCGAGCTGGAGTGCCATGCTTACCCCGACAGTCATACCGCGGTCCTTGAACGACCCGGTAGGGTTCATCCCCTCGTGCTTTGCATACAGGTTCGGGATACCGATCTCCTCTCCGATACGCTCGAGCCGGTACAGCGGGGTCCCCCCTTCCTGGAGGGTCACCGGCGGGATAGTAACCGGGAGGAGTTCGCGGTAGCGCCATACCGAGAGCGGACGGCGGTCCCAGTCCTCACGCCGGATGCCGAGCGAACCCAGATCGTACTCGACGAAGAGCAGGTGGCCGCAGGAGCGGCAGGTATAGATGATCTCGTCCTG